>JAFAFF010000266.1 GCA_023423605.1 Pseudomonadota bacterium | reverse complement strand
GCATCACCGCATCCACCGCGGCTACCCCGGCGCCGGCCGCATGCAGCGCGGCGGTCGCCGAACCGGGCGAGGTGCGTGTATCCATGTCGATCTGCCGCAGTGCCGCGGTCTGCGGCTGCAGCACCAGCTCCAGCAGGCTGTCGTCATGCACGCGGGCGAGGTCGCCACGCTTGGCCGAAGGTGCTTGCCGCCAGTCCAGACGGTCGGCAAAGGCGGCGTGCAGCGCATCCAGCACCCCCTGCAGGCGCCGCGGCGATTCGGGATGGTCCGGACCGGGATCGTGCTGCAGGCAGGAAGGGTGGGTGAATACCAGCATGGGTGCAGTCGTTCCGGAGGGGGCGGTCAGGGATGGCGCCGGGCGTGCTGCCAGAGCACTTCGCCCTGGCCGTCGGCGCGCGCCAGTACGCGGGCAAGCACGAACAGCAGGTCGGACAGCCGGTTGAGATAATGCAGCGCCTGCGGCCGTACCGGCTGCAGGCGCGACAGGGCCACCGTCTCCCGTTCCGCGCGGCGGACGATGCAGCGCGCCAGATGGCAGCGCGCCGCCGCTTCGCCGCCGGCTGGCAGGATGAACTCGCGCAGGGCCGGCAGGGTGGCGTTGTAGTGGTCCAGGTGGCGTTCCAGCGCGTCCACGTCCGCGTCCGTCATGCCTGCGTGGCCGGGAATGCACAGCTCGCCGCCCAGGTCGAACAACTGGTGCTGCAGCGTGGTGAGCAGCGTGCGCACGTCGTCCGGCAGCGGCACGGCCAGCAGTACGCCCAGCGCGGAGTTGGCTTCGTCGACCGTGCCGAACGCGGCAACCCGCGCGTCATCCTTGCCCACCCGGCTGCCATCGCCGAGACCGGTGCTGCCGTCGTCGCCGGTGCGGGTATAGATGCGTGAAAGCCGGTTGCCCATGCCCGCGCTCAGCCGCGCACGTCACGCTGCGCCTGGCGCAGCCTGCCGACCTGTTCGATGGCAACCTGCAGGGCCGCCGCCAGACCGACATAGAGCGCGGTGGTGCCCAGGTAGGGGCCGAACCAGTCGGCGTAGTTGCGCAGCCAGCCGGCCAGCGTCGGCTCGGGCACGTTGCGGCTGGTCCAGTAGAAGCCACCCTGCGCGAACAGATGGCAGAGCGCCACCGAAGCCACCAGCAGCAGCGCAGCCCTGCCGAGCACGGCCCAGTGCCCCGGCTGATACCCGCGCGCCAGAAGCATGCCACCGGCCCACATCGCGAAATACGCCGGCGCCAGCATCCAGTAGCCCGGCGACACGCAGTAGTGCTGCCAGAAATCCAGCCCGGCACCGCGGATCACCCACCAGTCCACCAGCACGGCCACGGCCATCAGCAGCGCAAACGCCCAGCGCGTCCACGTACGCAGGTAGAAACCACCGATGAAGAACACGGCCCACGAGGCATCGGGGATGGCGGCGAAGTGGTGGACCCGCGTGGCCGCCATCAGCAGCAACAGGCAGGCCAGCGCAAGGGCACGATGCGAAGTGGTCATTGGGTGCGCAGCGGGAAAGGACGATGCCCATTCTAGACCGCGCCGCGGAGCCGCGCAGGACCGGTAGCGCAGGCTGGCGATCACCGGCGAGGGCGTATCATGGCGACATGAGCGAACGAGTTGATGTCCTGATCGTCGGCGGTGGCCTGGTGGGTGCCAGCCTGGCCATTGCCCTGCAGCGCCATGGGCGTACGGTATGCCTGCTGGAAGCCACCGCCGAAGGTGGCCTGCCGGCGGTATTCGACCAGCGCAATCTCAGTTTCGCTGCAGCCACCGTCAATGCACTGACCGCGCTGGGGGTCATGCAGAAGCTGGCCAGCCCGCCCGGACCGATCACCCGCATCCATGTCAGCCGTGCCGGCGATTTCGGCCGCGTGCAGCTTGCGGCCGCCGATTACGGCCGGCCCTGGTTCGGGCAGGTGGTGGTGGCGCGCGATTTCGGCAACGCGCTGGAAGCCCGGCTGCAGGAGCTGCCCGGCCTGCAGCGACGCCGGCCGGCACGCTTTCTGGGGCTGGGCGACGTGGTGGACGGCTACCGGCAGGTGCGCGTGCTGGACGGGCAGGACGAACGCACCGTGTCGGCGCGGCTGGTGGTGGGGGCCGATGGCACCGCCAGTGGTGTGCGCCAGGCGCTGTCGATCGACGTGGATGAACATGATTTCCAGCAGACGTTGTTCGTGGCGCGCCTGCGCAGCCAGCGGGCGCCCGATGGCACGGCGTGGGAGCGGTTGACCGATACCGGGCCGACCGCCCTGCTGCCGCGTGGCGACCGCCATTTCGGCGTGGTGCATGGTGTGGCCCGGCAGCAGGCCGACGCGGTGATGGCGCTGGACGATGCCGCGTGGCTGCAGCGCCTGCAGCAGGCGATCGGCTGGCGCGCGGGACGGTTGCTGGAATCCGGTCCGCGCAGTGCCTATCCGTTGCGGCAGGTGCTGGCGCGCGCACTGACCGGGGAGCGGGCGGTGCTGCTCGGCAACGCGGCGCAGACCATCCACCCGCTGGGCGCACAGGGCTTCAACCTGGGACTGCGCGATGCGCTGACGCTTGCCGAACTGCTGGAAATCCCCGGCGATGCGGGCAGCGACGCGCTGCTGCAGGCTTACGTACGGCGCCGTGAGGAAGACCGCCGGCAGACCGTGGCGTTTTCCGGTGGGCTGGCGCGCCTCACCGGCAATCCCGCACCGCTGCTGCGGCCCCTGCGCAGCCTGGGGTTGCTGGCCACGCAGGCCACGTCCGTGCAGTCGATGCTGGTCGGCGGCGCGATGGGCTTTCGGGGGGATGTGCCGAAGCTGTGCCGCGGAGAAGCCGCATGAGCCGGCGTGCCGGCCTGGATGTGGTGGTCGTCGGTGGCGGCGTGGTCGGTGCCAGCTGTGCGCTGGCGCTGGCCGATGCAGGCCTGGCGGTCGCCCTTGTCGAAGGACGCGAGCCGTCCTCGTGGCAGGCTGCGCACCCGGACCTGCGGGTGTTCGCCTTCGCGGCCGACAACGTGCAGTTGCTGCAGCGGCTTGGGGTATGGGAATCGGTGCAGCGCGCCCGCGCCCACCCTTATCGCCGCATGCAGGTATGGGACGCGGCCGGCTGTGGCGATCTGCTGTTCGACGCCGATCGGTTCGGTCGCAGCGAACTGGGCTGGATCGTGGAAAACGGCTTGCTGGTGGACCGCCTGTGGGCGGCATTGCCTGCCGCGGGCGTGGAGGTCCACTGCCCGGCGCGGGTGGAGGGACTGGAACAGGATGAGCGCGGCGTGCGCCTGCGGCTGCAGGATGGGCGTCGCCTGGATGCCGCACTGGCGGTGGCCGCCGACGGCGCCGAATCCACGTTGCGGACGCTGGCCGGCATCGAGGTGGATCGCCATGACTACCATCAGCGCGGCGTGGTGGCCTACGTGGACAGCGCGCAGGACAACGCCGCCACCGCCTGGCAGCGCTTTCTGCCGACCGGACCATTGGCGCTGCTGCCGGTGGCGCCGAGGCGCAGCTCCATTGTCTGGACGCTTCCGGAAGAAGAAGCCGCGCGCGTGCTGGCGCTGGATGATGAGGTGTTCAATCGCGAGCTCACCCGCGCCTTCGGTGGCCGGCTTGGTGAACTGAATGTCGTGTCCGCGCGTGCCGCGTTTCCACTGCGCCGCCAGCTGGCGCGCGCCTATGTCGCCGGACGCATCCTGGCGCTCGGCGATGCAGCGCACGTGGTGCATCCGCTGGCGGGGCAGGGCGTGAACCTTGGCCTGCGCGACGTGGCCGCCCTGCAACGCTGGATACAGCCCTCCGCGCAGCGGCGTGGACAGGCCCGGCTGTCGCCACAGCGGCTGCAACGCTGGGCACGTGAACGCCGCAGCGACAACCAGGTGTCGGCCTACGGATTCGATGCGATCAACACGCTGTTTTCCAACGATGAGATGCACCTGACGCTGGCACGTGGACACGCGCTGGGCTGCGTGGGCAGGTGGCCGCCGCTGTTGCAGATGTTCTGGAAGCGCGCTGCGGGGGTATGAGCGGCAGCGATCGCCGGATGCGATGTCCCCGGTGACGTCGCATTCCTGGAAGCCGCGCTGGGTAGCGAAGGTTATCGTTGCGCCGTACACACTACGGCGGTCCATCGATGAGTTTCATATCCACACTTTTCCGTCCTGTCCACGTCGAGCGCAAGGCCGCCATCGAGGCGATGAAGCAGCAGCCGATGGTGGCGCACAAGGCGCTGGACAATCTGCTCGCCGTCCATAACGGTTCATTCGCCGCGCAGAAGATGGCGTTGTTGACCGAGCATTTTCGATATCTGGATCGCGTCCCTGCCGAACGCGCGCTGCAGCCGGTCCGGGAAGCCATGCAGAAGGCAGGTGCCGATCTGGTGGCGAAGGCCACCACGCTGGCCGCCGATTACCGGCAGCGGGTCGAGAAGGACAACGACGGCGATATGCGTTCCAGTGCCAGGACCCTTCGTGATGCCAGGCTCTCGACGCTGGCGGATTTCGATTCGGCCCTGTCTGCATTCAACGCGGCTCTGCAGAAGACGTCCGATCCGATCGTGCTCAGGAAGTTTGCGAATGCGCTGGACTATTCGTCTATCGGCGCGCAACGCGCGGATGGACCGTTCATCGCAGGGTGCGAGGCATTGCAGAAGGCGCTGCAGCGGCGTGATGCAGCGGCGAACGGACGGCAACACGAAGCCGATCAGGTGATGAATGCGGTGGTGTCGCTGAAACATGTGGCGCAGCGGGAGAAGCGCGTGCATGCCGCTGCGGCAGGGTACGGGACGCAGCCCGGCAGCCATCATCATGAGACTGCCCAGGATCTCGCCAACCGTATTGCAACGGCACGCAGCTTTGCGGCCGAGGTGCGTGGAGTGGCGAATCTACGTGGGTGACCGACGGCTTCCGATGGCGACCCGGCCGGCGGATGGCCTCAATCCAGCAGCCAACCGGCCAGATCGGAGCGGTCCAGGCGACCGCGACGTTTCACATCCAATGAATCGAACTCATCGGCCAGCGATGGATTGACCTGTGCTTCCTCGCGGCTGATGAAGCCATCACCATCGGTATCAAGCGCCGCGAAATGGATGCGGTACTGGCCGGCTGCGCTGGAAGGCGTCAACGAGCGGACGGTAACCGGTGTTTCACCGCGCGGCACCGCGATGTCCACGCTGCCGGTGACTTCGCCGGCAGAAAGCGACTGCTGGCGGATCACGCCGGTTTCATCGCGCAGGGGTTGGCTGAGTGCTGGATCGGTACGCACTTGCTGTGCCGACAGGGGCGCGGCAAGCAACAGGAAAAACAGGGCGATGCAGCGGGTCATGGGCAGTCTCTCCGTGGGCGGGTGATGCAACGCTGGATGCCGCGAGCGGATCATTGCATGAACACGATGGGCTGTACGAATTCGATGATAGCGAGATTGCCAATGCGTTTCTTCTCCACGGACATGGCTGCCGGGCAGGTGCTCGGATGGGGCTGAGCAACTGCATGGCATCGGTGTGGCAAGCATGTGGACGTCGCTGGGTACGGGGCTGCAGGCAATCGACCGCAGCTCGTGCCGAGGAACTGGCTGTCGTGCGGCCCGTGCTGGAAAAGATCGCGAATGCAAGCCGCCTGGGGCTGTCCCCCGGTCATGAGGTGCAGAAAATTCATGACCGGCTGCTGGATGCGCAAGGCGGTGAGGCCCGCAAACCCCTTTCGTCGAACATGCTGACACGCAGCCTGCAGAACCTGGAAAACCACTACACGGCCCAGCGCGATGCACTGCAACGGCAAGGCGTGGCGTGGGCAGGTGCATGGCTCCGTGGAACGGAGCCGTACAACGCACAGCATTTCAGTACCGTGCATCGCCGCCTTGAGCTGGTCAGGGAAGTGATTGGTGACATCCGCCGCGCGAGACAGGATCTTGAAGGCGAAGGACCGAGGCCCCGATCCTGCTGATTGGCGCGCGAGGCGGGATTCGCAGGTGCCGCTTGCGCTCATGCGCCGTCAAGGGGCCAGCCGGCATTCAGCGCAGCGGCGAGGCCAGCACCGTGATCTCTTCCCGATCGTGATACAGCTGCTTGGCGCGTACCACCAGCGGCTTGCCGGCCTGTTCCTGGAACAGGTCCAGGCACAGCCGGGTTTCATCCCAGCGCTTCTTCATCGGCAGCTTCAGGTTGAAGATGGCGTGCCTGCACCAGCCCTCGCGGAACCAGGTGGCCATGCGTTCGGCAACGCGGCGCGGCTGTTCCACCATGTCGCACACCATCCAGTCCAGCGGCTGTTCGGGGTGCCAGTGGAAACCGTCGGCGCGCAGGTGTTCCACCAACCCGGTGTCCAGCACGTGCTGGCGCAGCGGGCCGTTGTCGATGCTGAGCACCTGCAGGTGCTGGCGGGTGAGTACCCACGTCCAGCCGCCGGGCGCAGCGCCCAGGTCCGCCGCGCGCATGCCCGGGCGCACCAGCGCTTCGCGCTCATCCGTAGCCAGCAGCGTCAGCAGTGCCTCATCCAGCTTCAGCGCCGAACGCGAGGGCGCGTCCGGCAGCAGCTTCAGGCGCGGGATACCCAGTGCCCACGGCGCACTGTCGGCAGGGTCGGCCACGCACACGAAGGCATGCGTGCCGTCCACGAAGACCACATGCAGGCGTGGCAGCTTCGGGTTGGGCGTGTCCGTCAGTCTGCCGGCCTTGCGCAGCGCCGGGCGCAGGGCGTTGCCGAATGCACGGCTGAGCCCGGAAAGCGGCTTGCCGGCGTCCGAATCCGGGTGCTCCACCCACAGGTCGCCAAAGCGCGGCGCGTCGGCCAGGGCGGCCAGCATCGGCGTGATGCGATCGGAGGCATCCAGCTGCGGCAGTTCGGCAAGCACCACCAGCTTCTGCCGCGCGAAGATCAGTTCGCGCCACGGCAGCGCTGACGACAGCGCTGCGGCCTGGTCGCACATGAAAAGCACGAAGCCGTCGTTGCGCTGGGTGCGCGCATAACCCGCGAACCCTGCTTCGCCGGCCCGGGTGGTGAGTTCGCCGGCCAGCTCGGGCTCGAAGCCTTGCCGGCACAGGCACAGCAGGCCGATGCCCGTTTCAGTAACGGGCGCCATCGGCCTCTCCGTAAGCGCGCAGCACCGCGCGCGCGTCGTCGCGCTTCAGGCCCTGCACCACCTCGATGCCGCGCTTGTTGAGTTCTCCCACCCAGTCGGCCGGCAAGGGGCCTTCGTCGAATGGCGTCAGTTCTTCCACGTCGGCGGCACTGGCGCCGATCAGCAGGCGATCGATGCCCGCCCACACCGTGGCGCCGTAGCACTGGCAGCACGGCTGCGACGACGTGGCCAGGGTGATCGGAGCCAGCACGTCGTTCAGGCGTGGGGTCTGCAGGCGCTGCTGGGCCAGCATGTAGGCCATGTTCTCTGCATGCGCCAGCGACGTGGCGTGCGGCATCACACGGTTCACGCCGGCGGCGATGACCCTGTCGTCCGGTCCGAACACCACTGCACCGAACGGGCCACCGCTGGCGTGTTCGATGTTCAGCCGCGACAGCTCGATGGCCAGCGCGACCTTCGCTTCGTCGCCGGGATACGTCCGCTCCAGATCGATCTGGTCATGGATCCAGGCGGGAAGGGTCAGGTGGACTTGCGCATACAGCATCGCGGGTGCCTCATGGTGGAGAAGGTGCGGGAACGGACAGGAACTGCCGGCGCGCAGTGTAGCCCGCGCCCGATGACGGGCGCGGGTTGGCGAGCGCAGGCAGGTTGCAGGGCGCGGAACGTGCCCGCGCCAGTGGACGGCTTCAGGCCGACCAGGTGTCGCGCAGGGTCACGCTGCGGTTGAACACCGGCCTGGCGCCCGTGTGGTCGCGGCGGTCGGCGACGAAATAGCCGGTGCGCTCGAACTGGAACGACTGTTCCGGGGCGGCGTTGGCCGCGGCCGGCTCGACATAGCCGGTGACGGTGCGGCGCGATTCCGGGTTGAGGTGATCGCGGTAGGTCCTGCCTTCCGATTCGTCATCCGGGTTGGGTACCGAGAACAGGCGGTCGTACAGACGGATCTCGGCCGGCACGCCGTGCACGGCACTGACCCAGTGGATGGTGCCCTTCACCTTGCGGTTGGCGCCTTCCATGCCCGGGCGCGATTCCGGATCCAGCCAGCCGCGCAGCTCGGTGATGGTGCCGTCGGCATCCTTGACCACTTCATCGCAGCGGATGATGCCGGCGCCACGCAGGCGCACTTCGCCGCCCGGCACCAGGCGCTTCCAGCCCTTGGGCGGCACTTCGGCGAAGTCTTCGCGGTCGATCCAGATTTCGCGCGCGAACGGTACCTGGCGGCTGCCGAAGCTTTCGTCCTTGGGATGGTTGCTGAAGGTCAGCTGCTCTTCGTGGCCTTCGGCCAGGTTGGTCAGTACCAGCTTCACCGGGTCGACCACGGCCATGCGGCGCGCGGCGGCGCTGTCGAGGTCTTCGCGCAGCGCTCCTTCCAGCACGCTGAAATCGATCAGCGAATTCTGCTTGCTGATGCCCACGCGTTCGGCGAACAGGCGCATCGCGGCCGGGGTATAGCCGCGGCGACGCAGGCCCTGCAGGGTCGGCATGCGCGGATCGTCCCAGCCGTCCACCAGCTGTTCGGTGACCAGCGCCATCAGCTTGCGCTTGCTCATCACCGTGTAGTTGATGTTCAGCCGCGAGAACTCGATCTGGCGAGGCTTGGCCGCTTCGCGCGGCAGGCCGGCGTCGACCAGCGGCTGGGTCAGCGCATCGTCATGGGCGAAATCGACGTTGTCCACGCACCAGTCGTACAGCGGGCGATGATCCTCGAATTCCAGCGTGCACAGCGAATGGGTGATGCCTTCCAGCGAATCGCCCAGTGCATGCGCGAAGTCGTACATCGGATAGATCGGCCACGCGTTGCCGGTGTTCTGGTGTTCGACGTGCTTGATGCGGTACAGGGCCGGATCGCGCAGGTTGATGTTGCCGCTGGCCATGTCGATCTTCGCGCGCAGGGTGCGCGCGCCATCGGCGAATTCGCCGGCACGCATGCGGCGGAACAGGTCCAGGTTCTCCTCCACGCTGCGCTCGCGCCACGGCGACGGACGGCCCGGTTCGGTCAGGGTGCCGCGGTACTCACGTACCTGTTCGGCGTTGAGGTCGCACACGTAGGCCTTGCCGTCGCGGATCAGCTTCTCGGCGGCAAGGTAATAGGCCTGGAAGTAATCCGAGGCGTGGCGCAGTTCGTTCCAGGCAAAGCCGAGCCAGCGCACGTCGTCCTGGATGGCGGCGACGTATTCCGGATCTTCCCTGGCCGGGTTGGTATCGTCGAAGCGCAGGTTGCAGACACCGTTGAACTCGCCGGCAATGCCGAAATTCAGGCAGATCGACTTGGCGTGACCGATGTGCAGGTAGCCGTTCGGTTCCGGCGGGAAGCGGGTCTTGATCGCCTGGTGCTTCCCGCTGGCCAGGTCCTCGCGCACGATCTGGCGGATGAAATCACGCTTCTCGGGGCTATCGGCGGGGGTCTCGGGGCGGGCGGGGGTGTGCT
>JAFAFF010000265.1 GCA_023423605.1 Pseudomonadota bacterium | reverse complement strand
CCCCTCCCATGCCAGGTATCTCCATGCCCAACGCCCGTCCCGTCGCCATCCTCGGTGGCGTCCGAATTCCGTTCTGCCGCCAGAACACCGCGTACTCGGATGTCGGCAACCTTGGCATGTCGGTACGCACGCTGGGCGCGCTGGTGGAACGCTTCGGCCTGCACGGGCAGCAGCTTGGCGAAGTGGCGATGGGCGCGGTGATCAAGCACCCCAGTGACTGGAACCTGGGCCGCGAAGCCACGCTGTCGTCGGGACTCTCTCCGCTCACGCCCGGCATCACCCTGCAGCGCGCCTGCGGCACTTCGCTGGACAGCATCATCACCGTGGCCAACAAGATCGCCCTGGGGCAGATCGAATCGGGCATCGGTGGCGGTTCGGATACCACGTCCGACGTGCCGATCGTCTACGGCAGGAAATTGCGCGCGCGCCTGTTGGCCGCCAACCGTGCCAAAAGCACCGGCGACAAGATCCGTGCGCTGACCCATGGCTTCAAGTTCTCCGAACTGAAACCGGAATTCCCGGGCGTGGCCGAGCCGCGTACCGGCAAGAGCATGGGCGAACACTGCGAGGACATGGCCAAGGAATGGAACATCTCGCGCGATTCGCAGGATGCGTGGGCGGTGTCTTCGCACAAGAAGCTGGCCGCCGCCTATGAGCGCGGATTCTTCGATGACCTGATCGCGCCGTTCCGCGGCGTGGAGCGCGACAACATCCTGCGTGCGGACACCTCGCTGGAAAAGCTGGCAACGCTCAAGCCCGCCTTCGACAAGGTGTCCGGTCGCGGCACGCTGACCGCGGCCAATTCCACGCCACTCACCGATGGCGCTGCGGCAGTGCTGCTGGCCAGTGAGGACTGGGCGCGCGCACATGGCCACGAGCCACAGGCCTATCTGCGCGATGCGCATGTGTCGGCGGTGGACTTCGTGCACGGTGAGGGCCTGCTGATGGCGCCTACCATCGCGGTGCCGGAAATGCTCAAGCGCAACGGGCTGAGCCTGCAGGATTTCGATTTCTACGAGATCCATGAAGCCTTCGCGGCGCAGGTGCTGTGCACGCTGCGGGCCTGGGAAAGCGAGGACTATTGCCGCAACCGGCTGGGCCTGGACGCGCCGCTGGGCCGCATCGATCCGGACCGCATCAACCTGCTGGGCTCGTCGCTGGCAACCGGCCATCCATTCGCGGCAACCGGTGCCCGTGTGATTGCCACGGCGGCCAAACAGCTGGCCGAGCGGGGCGGTGGCCGTGCCCTGGTATCCATCTGCACCGCAGGTGGCATGGGTGTGGTGGCGATCGTCGAACGCTGATTTTCCTGGTGACGACCAACGGTCGTCACCCACCGGGGACTGTCACCCAGCGGGAACTGTCACCTCACCGGGGACTGTCATCCATCGGGGACTGTCACCCCACCGAGGATTGTCACTCCACCGAGGATTGTCACTCCACCGCGGAACACCCGCGGGCCCGGTGGGTGGTTACCGCACACGCCGTTGCGGGGTTGCCGGGCCAAGGCCAGATCGGCTGCCGGCAGGCGCGTGCTGTCAGCGGGGATCCAGCGGATACCCGTTGCTGTCGCGGGTGTCGTTGGCGTCGTACACCGGTGGCGTCGCACGCACCGCCTGTTCCTCCACGGTGGCGCGCGTGCCACCGTAAATCTCCGCAGGCTCGCTGCGCACCAGTGCCACGCTACGCTCGCCACGCTGCTCGCGCAGCGCGTTGGCCAGGCATTGTGCAGCCAGTGCGGTTTCCCCGCGGGTCAACAGCGATGCGCCCAGCGATTCCCACGCCGGCGCACCGGCGTCGGCAGCAACGGCCTCGTGCAGCAGCACTTCGGCTTCCTCGTGGCGTCCCTGGGCCAGTGCCACGCGCCCTTGTGCCAGCAGCAGCGCAGCCGATCCACCCTGCGCCTGCCGCCAGCGTGCCAGGTTGGCCTCGCGGGTGGCCAGCCGCGAAGCGGGCAGGGCGCCGTAAAGCGTCACCAGATCCTCGTCCCAGCGCTGGTCCAGTGCCTGCTCCAGCGCCAGCAGCGCCGGTTCGTCCCATTCCAGTGCCACCGCGCGCGCCGCATAGGCGGACACCACCGAAGCGTCCGCGCGCAGCGCCTTCGGGGTTGCTTCCCACTGCGCCGCCAGTGCATTCACATCGGCCGCTTCCAGCAATGCCTGCGCGGCCAGCCGTGCTTCCAGCGTGGTGAGTGCATCGGTTGGCAGCACCTTGCTCTGCCGCAGCGCACCCAGCTGTCCGTAGGCTTCATGGGCGCGTCCGGCGCGGGCCAGTGCCTCCCCGCGCAGCCACAGGCCGCGCGGCGGCAGTGGCTGGATGTTGCCGGCGTCCAGCGTGTTGATCGCATCCACCGGCAGATCGTCGGCCAGCAGCTGCTCGGCGCGCAGCAGCGCCTGGCTGGTGGCATCGGCGCTTGCCAGCCGCTGCAGATAGGCCTGGCTGGCCGCGGCATCGCCGCGTGCGCGGGCACTGCGTGCGGCATTGGCCAGTGCCACCGCGGTGACTTCCTCATCCTGCGCGGCGCCGTCCAACAGCTTTTCCGCACGCTGCCAGTGGCCGTGTTCATAGGCCTGCAGGCCATCCACCAGGCGCACCCGGCCCTGCTTGCGGCGATAGCGGCCCCAGGCCCGGAAAGGCGAGGCCACCAGGCTCCACAGCAGCCACAGCACCAGCAACACCACCAGGCCCAGCAGCACTACCTGCGGCAGGGTGCTGCGGTAATCGGTACCGCCGTAGCGGAATATCACTTCGCCGTAGTGGCGCAGGTCGCTGGCACCCAGCCACTGCGCGCCCACCACGCCCAGCGCCACGGCCAACAGCAGCACGATCAGGGATTGCAACGGCTTCATCAGGGATTTCCTCCATCTTGCAGGGAGCGTAGTTGGCGCAGGGTACTGCCCAGCTCCGGGGCGGACAGCCGAAGCGGTGCCGAGCGCATTGCATGCAGTTCAGCATGCTGCCTGCGCAGGGCCGGTGAATCCGGCCACAGCCGGGTCATCCCGCGTTCAACCCGGTCCAGCGCCATGCCCAGCGTGGCCGAATCGCCGCGTTCGATGGCCGCCCGCGCAAGTGTCAGTTCCACCTGCAGCGCCTCGCGGCCCGTGGTCCGTTCGGCCTCGGTCAAGGGTCCCTGCAGCCGCGTCGGCGTCATCACCACGAACGGCGCCAAGGCCTTCTGCCACCACGGCATGCGTGCAGGGCCGTCGGAATCTTCGCCGCTTCGCGACGGAGGAAGTTCCAGCGGCAGGGCGTCCAGCGCCTGGGCGAAAGCCGAAAGGCGCTGCAGCATCTTCATCCGCGGGCCCGCGCCGGCCGCTTCCAGCACGCTGCTTTCCTGCAGCAGCGCCTGGCGAAGGTTCAGGCCGTCCGTCGAGGGCAGGTCATCCAGCTGGGTAGCCGCCAGTGCATACAGGCGGCGCGCGCCTTCCACGTCATCGGTCGCATCCAGGCGCTGGCCGGCCTGCACCAGCAGCAGCTCGGCGGCATCGCGATGCAGCGCCTGGCTGTCCTGGCGTACGTTGTCGGCCAGCCGGGCCACGTTCTGTTCCAGCAGGGCACTGCGTTGCCCGAGGCCCAGCACTTCGTCGCGCAATATGCGGTTGGTGCTGGCGGCATCCTGCAACCGTGCGCTGCTGGCGCGCTGGTCCCGGCGCAAGGCCTCCACGCTGTCCAGCAGGCCCTGCAGGCGCAGCGCATCGGCCTGCGCCTGCAGCGCCGCCTGTTGCCGCTGCTGCTGCCACGCGTGCCAGGCCCAGCCGCCGGCCGCAACCAGCACCGCCACGATGAGCGCGGCGATCAGCCATGACCAGCGACGGCCCGGGGATGAAGGGGATGTTTCGTTCATGGGGGAGATCCGTGTCGGCCACCTGGACCGGCGCACAGCATTACCGTTGCGCAAGGCGCGGGCAAGCCATGCAGGCCGTGCGATCTACTGGTCTTCGATAGGCTGCAGCAGTGTCCTGCAGCCGGCCAACAGCTGGCCGGTCGTGGGGCCCGCTGCCTGCAGCACGCGCGCGAACCCCAGCCCGTGCACCTGTGTCTGCAGCCGTTCGCTGGCGGTCACCACCGACATCCGCGCACGCCACAGGTCCTGCCAGTGCGGGTCGAGCTGCGCCCACACACGCTGCAGCGCCTCGCCACTGCTGACCAGCAGCAGCCAGGGTGTCGGCGAATGCGACAGGCGCGCCAGCGCACGGGCCGGCACGCGCAAGGGAACCCGCCGGTAGACATCCGCGCGCAGCACCTGCGCACCGCGTGCCTGCAGGGCCGCGGCGATCACGCCACGCCCGCCCGGCGCCGTTACCAGGCCTATCGACAGACCTTCCACGCCGGCAAGCGCCGGCAAGGCCAGCAGGCCTTCGCTGTCCATGCGCGATGGCGCCTGCGCGTGTTCCACGCCCGTCGCGCGCAGGGCTCGCAGGGTGCCGTCGCCCACCGCCAGCCACGGCCGCGCCGGTGCCTGCCCGAACACCGGTTCCAGCGAGGCAGCAGCCACCACGGCCGCGGGGCTGGTGAATATCACCCGCGATGCCTGCAGGGCGGCCTGCAGCTGAACGGCAGCAGTGGCCGAAGCCAGCCGTTGCAACCGCCACGGCGGCAGCGCCAGCGTGCAGGCACCCATCTGCGCAGCCGCAGCGCGAAGCGCAGCCTGCTGTCCCTGCGGGCGCAGTGACACCAGCGTCCAACCACACGGTTTCGCATGTTCGTCCATTGCCTGCATTATGCGGGCCCGCGTTGTTTCAGGTTGTCCCGACCGATGTCCGTTGAATCCGTTACTTCCTCCCTGCTGGTCCTGCAGCAGGTGCTGGACAGCATGCCGCCGGTGCGTGCCATGCAGCTTCGCCTTGAAGGCTATGCCGACGGCCAGCTGCAGTTGACCGCGCCGCTGTCGGCCAACGTCAACGACAAGGGCAACGCCTTCGGCGGCAGCCTGGCCTCGGCCATGACCCTGTCCGGCTGGGCGCTGGTGACCCTGCGTCTGCGGCTGGCCGGCCATGATGCGGAGGTGTACGTGGCCGACAGCCAGCTGCGCTATCGCGCGCCGGTGTATGGCGACCTGCACGCCAAGGCCGAAGTGGCCCCGGACAGCGACTGGGACACCTTCCTGGCCACCTTCCTGCAGCGTGGCAAGGCCCGTATCGGCGTGGTCGCCGTGCAGCCGGGCAGCGACGGCAAGGCGGCCGCCGAACTCAGCGGGCGTTTCGTGGCCTTCGCCAAAGGGTAGGATGGCAGGCTGGTGCCCCGGGGGGCATGTTCATTCGGGGGGCCTGCCAATGCGTCGCTTCATCCAGTACCTGCTCCTGGCCAGCCTGCTGGCCTCGGCCACCACGCTTGCGGCCGATATCAGCCGCAAGCAGCGCAAGCTGCTGGAAGAAATCCAGACCGCCTACAGCGCCACCATCCGCTGGGGGAGCATGGAAGATGCCCTGGGATACCTGGACCCGGAGCAGCGCCGTGCCAACCCGCCCAGCGAATTCGAACTGCGCCGCTACAGCCAGCTGCGGGTTTCCGGCTACCGCGAACGCACCTCGGCCTCGCTGCCCGATGGCACCGTGGAACGGCGTGTGGAAGTGGCGGTGATCAACGTCAATACCCAGGCCGAGCGCACCGTGGGGGTGGTGGAGCGCTGGCGCTGGGACCCCAAGGCCAAGCGCTGGTGGCAGACCGCCGGTCTGCCGGACCTGTGGCAGGGCCAGTAGCCGTGTCGGGGGCTGGAATGTCCCGCCCAACCGCCTTGTGCGACAATCGGCGCCCGCTTATCGACCCGTGACCCGCGTGAATTACGAAGAGTTGGTGGCCTTTGCCGGCCGAAACCCGATGCTGTCCATTGCCCTGGTGGGCCTGACCGCAGCCATCATCGTCACCGAAATCCGTCGCCTGTTGCGTGGCTACAAGTCCCTCAAGCCGGGCGAACTGGTGCAGCTGGTCAATGGCGGCGATGCCGTGGTGGTGGACCTTTCGTCCAGCAGCGATTTCGAAAAGGGTCATATTGCCGGCAGCAGGAACGTGCAGCCCAGCCAGTTTGGCCCTGACCACAAGCTGGTGGCATCGGCCAAGCAGCGCCCGGTGGTGCTGGTGTGCCGCAACGGCAATGCGTCGGAAACGGCAGCAAAGGCCCTGAAGAAGGCTGGTTTCGAGCAGGTTTCCGTGCTGGAAGGCGGCATTCCGGCCTGGCAGCAGGCCGAGCTTCCGCTGGTGAAGGGTCGCAATTGACCCCGATGCGGGGACCGGGGGTTGTGCGCCGCGTGGCCCGCCCCCATCGCTATTGATGCAACATATCGTCTAAACATACGTTCAACGAATTCATCTGGAGCAACAGGAAATGTCCGAAGAGAACACCAACGGCGCCGCCGCGCCGGTCGACGCCGCCAACGGTCCCGCGTTCACCGTCGAAAAGATCTACGTCAAGGACGTTTCCTTCGAATCGCCGAATGCTCCGGGCATCTTCAACGACCAGGTGCAGCCGGAACTCCAGCTCAACCTGAACCAGCAGGTGCAGCGCCTGGGCGAGAACGCCTTCGAAGTGGTGCTGGCCGTCACCCTGACCTGCAAGGCCGAAGACCGCACCGCCTACGTGGCCGAAGTGAAGCAGGCCGGCGTGTTCGGCCTGGTGGGTCTGGACCCGCAGTCCATCGACGTGCTGCTCGGCACCCAGTGCCCGAACATCCTGTTCCCGTACGTGCGCCAGCTGGTCAGCGACCTGATCCAGGCCGGTGGTTTCCCGCCGTTCTTCCTGCAGCCGATCAACTTCGAAGGCCTGTACGCGGAAACCCTGCGCCAGCGCCAGGAGCAGGGCGAAGCGCCGTCGCTGGCCAACTCCGAGCCGGCCGGCAACGCCTGAGCGGCATCGCCACGCACCGCATGAGCGATACCGTCGACAAAGTAGCCGTACTCGGCGCCGGTTCTTGGGGAACCGCGCTGGCCAGCCTGCTCGCCCGGCACGGTATGCATACCGTGCTGTGGGGCCGTGACGCGGCGATGGTGGAATCCATCGACCAGCGCCACGAGAACACCCGCTACCTGCCGGGCATTCCGCTGCCGGAATCGCTGCGCGCGACCACCGACATGGCCGCTGCCGTGGAAGGTGCGGCCTGGGTGCTGGTGGTGACGCCTTCGCATGCGTTCAACGAAACCGTGACCGCACTGGCGCCGCTGCTTCCCGCCGGCGCCGGCGTGGCCTGGGCCACCAAGGGCTTCGAGCCGGGTTCCGGCCGATTCCTGCACGAAGTGGCGCGGGAAATCCTCGGCGATGACGTGCCGCTGGCGGTGGTCACCGGGCCTTCGTTCGCCAAGGAAGTCACGCAAGGCTTGCCGACCGCGATCACCGTGCACGGCGATGTGCCGGAGTTCGCCCAGGCCGTGGCCGAAGCGATGCATGGTCCCGCGTTCCGTGCCTACACCGGCGATGACATGGTGGGCGCGGAGCTGGGCGGGGCGATGAAGAACGTGCTGGCGGTGGCCACCGGCGTCGCCGATGGCATGCAGCTGGGCCTGAACGCGCGTGCCGGCCTGATCACCCGCGGCCTGAATGAAATGCTGCGGCTTGCCGCGGCCATCGGCGCCCGCCCGGAAACCCTGATGGGCCTGGCGGGGCTGGGTGACCTGGTGCTGACCTGCACCGGCGACCTGTCGCGCAACCGTCGCCTGGGGCTGGCCCTGGGGCGCGGACAATCGCTGCAGGATGCCGTGCGCGAAATCGGCCAGGTGGTGGAATCGGTGCAGACCGCCGACGAGGTGATGCGCCAGGCGCGTCGCCACGGCATAGTCCTGCCGATTTCCGATGGCGTGCGTGCCGTGCTGCACGGCGAACAATCGCCCGAGGAAGGCCTGCGCACCTTGCTGGCGCGCGAACAGAAACCGGAATATCCGGACACCCTGTTCAAATGACCTGAGCACCCCGGCCATGCCGGGGTTTTCTTTGCCTGTTGTTGCGGCGGCGCTGAAAGCGATCTTTTTCTCGTGGACAAAAAAAGCCCGGCACAGAGGCCGGGCTCGGGTGGCGTGTGGGAGAGAGCACACGCCGGTCACGCACTTGCACACCACCATGGTAAAGCCGATCCACCATCGGCTTTACCCACACACATCACGCTTTACCAGGTAAAGCGCGGACCCACGAACCATTCGCGGTCGCCGGCCTTGGCCAGCTTCACTTCACCGGTCAGGCCCCAGTTCGGATTGAACTTGGCGGTGGCGCCGACGCGACCATAGAACTCGCCATCCGGGTTGATACCGTGCTTCTTGCTGTAATCCTCGTAACCGGCCAGCGCATAGCCTTCCAGGTACGGGTTGAACGCGGTGCGCAGGCCCACTTCGGTGGAGTAGCCGTTGAAGTCCAGGCCGTGCTCCAGGTCGAACTTCTGGTACGCAACACGAGCCACCAGGTCGGTGTTCGGTG
>JAFAFF010000217.1 GCA_023423605.1 Pseudomonadota bacterium | reverse complement strand
CAGCCACGTGCCGGCATTTTCACTGTCACCGCCCTGGTTCACGCTGGGCGGCGGGGCCGGCTGGAGCGTGCTGGTGGTACTGGTGCTGGCGCTGCTGTTTTCCTGGAAGTTCTTCAACCGCAAGGTGCAGCTGCATGACGGCATGCTGGACGTACGCTCCACGTTCTACCGCCGCCGCGTTGCGGTGAAGGATCTGCTGCTGGACCAGGCCGCCCGGGTGGACCTCAAGCGTGATCGGCAGTTCGCCCTGCGCTACAAGACCAATGGCTACGCACTGCCCGGCTTCCACTCCGGGCATTACCGCCTGCGGGGTGGCGGCAAGGGCTTCGTGCTGGTTACCGATGTGCACAACGTGCTGGCAATCCCCGTGCGCGATGGCAGCACCCTGCTGCTGAGCGTGGACCAGCCACGGCAACTGCTGGAAGCGCTCCGCCAGGCATGATCCGCCGCAGCATCAACCCGCCCATGTAGAGCCGGGCTCTGCCCGGCTGATCATCGGCCGCGGCTTTGCCCCGCAGCGGGGCAGAGCCCCGCTCTACGTGGCCCGGTCGGGTTACGCTAAGCTGGCTGCATGCCACGCATCGCTCCCCTGCTGATCAACACCACCACCATCGAACTGTGGCCCGCCGATCTCCTGCGTGCGCACGGCAACACCGATGCGCGCCTGCTGGCCCAGGCCCACCGGGTACTGCGCCGTAAGCGCGATGGTCGTTATCTTGCCGCCGTCGGCCCGCATGGCCTGTACCCGCTCGTACCGCAGCTGCCACGCGAGCCCGGCGTGCAGGAGGCCCTGCAGGCGCTGGATACGCTGCAGGAGCTGCACACGCGCGGGATATCCGCCCCGCTGGAACAGCAGCATCTTCCCATGCACGGACTGGAACAACGGCTTCAACAGCTCGGGGTGGATGCCGGGGAGTACGCATCACGGACCGGGCTCGCCCTGCAGTCAGAACCGCTGCTGCTGCATTCCGCCGGCCGCGACCGCTTCGGCCGTCCGCTGTGGCTGCGTCGCCCTGCCGCCCAGGCCTGGCGCCGCCTGCGCCTGCATGCCGCACGCGAAGGAGTCGCACTGGACGCGATTTCCGGCTACCGCAGCCATGCCTACCAACTGGGGATTTTCGAACGCAAGCGCGCACGCGGGCAATCCGTCGCACAGATACTGGAAGTCAACGCTGCGCCGGGCTTCAGCGAACACCACGGTGGCCTGGCACTGGATATCGGCACACCGGGCGAGCCGCCAGCGGAAGCGTCCTTCGAGACCACCGCAGGATTCACCTGGCTGCAGGACAATGCTGCGCAGCACGGTTTCCGGATGAGCTATCCGCGCGACAACCCGCATGGCATCGTGCATGAACCATGGCATTGGTGCTGGGTGCCGGCCGCATCGTAGCGCCGGGCTCTGCCCGGCTGGGGTATTACCGCGCAGCGGGGCAGAGCCCCGCTCTACCTGGGCGTGTCTCAATCCTGCGAGCGGTTGGTGGCGACCTTCGGGCTTTCGCTGAAATCCGCTATCCGCCACAGGTACAGGCTGGCATAGGTGCGGTAAGGCCCCCACTTTTCACCGCGCGCGGCCAGGTCCCTGGGCGCCAGCATCGCTTCCGCCCTGTCCACGCGCTGGGCGCCCTTGCGGATGCCGAGATCGTCCACCGGCAGGATGTCCGGACGGCCGAGGCGGAACATCAGCATCATCTCCACCGTCCAGCGCCCGATGCCGCGTATCGGCACCAGCGCTTCGATGATCGCGTCATGATCCATGTGCGCCATGCGTCGCAGGCTGGGTATTTCCCCTGCCTGTTCGCGCCGGGCCAGGTCACGCAGCGCCAGCGTCTTGTTGCCCGATACCCCGCAGGCGCGCAGCGCCGTGTCGTCGATGCGCACCAGCGTATCGGCATGCAGCCGACTGCTGCCGATGGCCGCCTCGACACGGCCGACGATGGTTGACGCTGCCTTGCCACTGAGCTGCTGGAACAGGATGGCGCGCGCCAGCGCATCCACCGGATCGAACGGACGCGCCCATCCGGGGGGCGCCGGCAGCGGCCCGAGCCTGCGCATCCACGCTGCCAGGCGGCGATCGCGGCGGCCCAGCCAGTCGTGGGCCGCCTGCACATCGAAGCCGCGCGCATGCCGGGGCATCTTCAGCGCCTCAACGCATCAAAGGCCAGCAGCACCCATCCCAGCATCAGCGCGCTGCCGCCCACCGGCGCCAGCCGCGTCGGCCACTGCCACAGGGCACTGCCCGCCAGGCTGCCGGCGAACAGCAGCGTGCCCAGCAGCAGCACATACAGCCCAAGCCGCCCCGGGGCTGCCGATGTGCGTGGCCCCAGCACCGCCAGCACCGCCCCATGCGCGAATGCATACAGCGCGGCCATCTCCAGGTGGGACTGCGCCAGCGGCTCATTGACCCCATGCGAGGCGTAGGCCGACAGGCCGATGGCTGCGGCCGCAAGCAGCGCACCCAGGCAGGCCAGCAGCGAAGGCCGGCGGGTGCGGCGTCCGGTGGTGTACATAGCGATTCCTCCTGCTGTGCTTCGGCAAAAAAAAACGCGCCGCAGTGAGCGGCGCGTTTTCTTCATGCGTTACATCCGGCGGCCGGGCTTACTTCACGGCCCAGTAGATGTCGTAGGTACCTTCCTGGGTGAAGGACTTCTGCACACCACCGTTCCAGCTTTCATACGGACGATCGACCACTTCGTTGCCGGCCGTCACCGACCAGGCACGCAGGGCGTTGCGGGCAACGTCCAGGCCCGCCATGTGGCCGGAGTAAGTGGCATGCGCCGAACGATGCGGGGCAACGCGCACGTACTTCACCGGAGCGCCACCGTCGATCTTGACGGTCAGTTCTTCGGCCGGCACGCCCTCGGCGCCCTTCTTCTTCACCGGCTGGGCAACGTCGAAGGCGTACTTCTCGGCGCCGAAATCGGTGGTGATGATGCGGAACGGACCGGCAGCTTCCAGGCCATTGGCATCCATCACGCGCTTGATCCATTCCTGGTTGTCGGCGATGGACTTGGTGATGGTGGCTTCGCCACGGTCCACGTTGCCGGCGGTGACGACCAGCAGGTCCTCGGCCGGCACATCGACGATGGCCAGGTCGTTGAGCGGCGCTTCGGCGGTGCGGTAATCCACGTTCGGCACGGTGGCGAGCATGTTCGCCAGGCGCGACAGGCCCAGCTTCAGGTCGTCGCCGATGTGGCGGCTGACGTACAGACCGGCATAGCGGCCGAACAGGTCGAAGCCGTACTTGACGTCGTATTCCTGGGTGATCTTGACGTTGCGGCCACCCTTGCCGGTCGGTTCCAGCGTGAAGGTGGTGACCTTGTCATGGCCCTTGGTGGTGTCATCGATGGCGATGGCAACGCGCTTGTTCTCTTCGCTGTCGGTGATCTTCCAGGTGCCGTTGCCCAGCGACGCATCCTTCGAGGCATAGTCCAGGGTGGCACCGACGCCGGAAGCCGGGCCGGAGAACTTCAGTTCGACAGCGGGATCACGCAGCAGGAGGGGGTTCCAGTCCTTGAAGCGGCGCAGGCTGTTGACCGTGTCGTACACGATCGTCATCTTGCGGTTGGTTTCGATGCTTTCCGAAACATGGCGCTCGCCCGGCAGGCAGACGCCGATGATGACGAACAGGCCAGCCACGATCCCCAAGGCGATCAGGAACTCGATAATACGGGTCATTCAGGAGTCTCCGGGGCCGATCCCACGGCCGGGTTGATTGAAGCGAAGCGCCAATCCTAGCAGGCTTCGCTGGCATTGTTGATCTGGATAGGCGCACCGGTTTCCATGCCGGCGGCGATTTTGTACAGACAAGGGG
>JAFAFF010000087.1 GCA_023423605.1 Pseudomonadota bacterium | reverse complement strand
TGCCTCCACCCTGCAGATCGCGGTTCCGCCAGGTCGGTTCAGCCGGAAGCGCAGGCAGGCGACCGGCGGAAGCGGACGCAGCGGCGCTTCGATGCCGTGTGCCGCGAGTTGCCGGGCCAGCGTCTGGCATTCCAGTTCGCGATGATCCGGTCGCGCCAACATCGTGAAACGCGGACTCATTGATCATCCTCATGCCGGTGACGGTGCCGTCCACGCCGCGCGTGCCGATCGTCCTGCGCATCGGCGGACTGTATCTTCCAGTCCGCTTTCGCGTGGGCGGAGAACGACTCCAGGGCTGCCTCGACGGCTTCGGCAACCGGCGTACTGCTGGTGCGCAACGTCACGGTCTGTCCGGGTTCCCCGGGCACCTGCCCGGGAGCCCAGCTGGCGGTCACCTGATGCTCCGGGCCCCAGCGGGTGAAGGGCACGGTCACGCTGGCCACGTTGTCGCGCGCGCGTTCCGTCATGAATTCTGTTGTCCGAGTGGCCGTTGCCGCTGCGCGCAGATGGCTGCTGGCACGCGCGTGGTCCGGCGCCCCGGCGTGCGGATGCTGTCCGTCGGAGACACGCTGCTCCGGCAGCAGGACCGCCGCCAGGTGCCCTGACCCGGCGTCGGCCGGCATGAGGCCATCGGCGTCGGCAATCACCGGCGGCGGCGTCTCTGGCTGGTGGCCGACGGCCAGTCCGGGATGCTGGCTGGAGAGTAGGGACGGCACGGACGACACGGACGGCGCCAGCGTTGAGGGCGTCGAAGTGGATGCTCGTTGCAGAGGATCCGTGCCGGTGGCCACCGTCCGCGGTCGAGCAAGACGCGTACCGACTGCAGCCGCGGACCCGGGTCCTGCGGTCGTCGTCACTCCGGCATGCACGGCGCCTGCGTCCTGCCCTGTCGAGACGGCGTGTGATGAAGACCGTCCAGCGGGTGGATGGCCGTTTTCCGCCACCGATCGCGCTGATGCGGCCCGTCGCTCCGGTGCTTCGAACGCAGAGGCATCCTGTGAGGATGCGATACCAGGAAAATCCTGCGCATGGCCCGGCTGCCGGATTACCGCTGCTGTGGCCGTACCGGCATCCTGCGGCCGGGCAGCACGCATCTTCATCATCCCGTTGGCATCCGCTGCCGGCACGCTGGCAACATGCATCGGACGACGTCCAGCGATGATCAATCCGTCACCAGAAAACAGCTCGGAAAGATCCTGTGCAACGTCTCCGTCTCGCTCGCTGTCGCCCCGATGCCGGGCGGCCTCGGCACGTTCGGCCAGCTCGATTGTGGCAGCCCGTGCCTCTGGCCTGTCGGTCAGCAACGTAGCGGCGCTCAGGGCGTGAATCGGCGATGACATGGAAAGTCCTCCTGTTCCTGGATCTGTCGGTGGCGCTCGCGCCGTCGGGCTGCTTCGGCGATGCGGCGCGATTGCCAGTGCTCCAGCTTCTGTTGTTTACGCTGGCAGGCCGACGCCAACGCGAGCAGCTCGACGTTCTGCTGCTGGAGCTGCCGTGCGCGGTGCTCCAGCTCGCTGGCGGCATGGCGCGCCTCAAGCGCGTGCGCTCGCGAAACCGCAACCGCCCGCAGCCGGTCGAATAGGGCGTTGCGCGTGAGCCCCTGCTCGGGTTGCATCAACGCCTGCTCCAGGGTGTCGGCCGCGGAGCGACGGAGCCACTCCGCCTCCACGCTGCGCGCCTGCGCGGCCTGCTGCCGGTCATGTGCGGAAGCCAGTGCAAGCTGGGCCTGCGCCTGCTTGAGGCGCAGCATGCGTGGCCCCTGGCGTTCAGCGCGCGAGTTCATGCAACTGCCTCATCGTCTGCTGCAGCTCACTGCGTTCGTGCGTGTCCTGGCGCAGGAATTCCCGCAGCGCCGGTTCGCAGGCAATCGCCTTGTCGTACACAGCACTCACGCCCGGCTTGTACTCGCCAAGGTCGCGCATGAGCTGAAGGTCTTCCAGCGTTCCCAGCAGGCTGCGTATACGTACGGCGGATCGCTGCTGGTGCGCGTCCGCCAGCTGCGCGAACAGGCGGCTGCCGCTTTTCAGGATATCCAGCGCCGGGTAATGCCCACGTCCCGCCAGTTGGCTGCTCAGGTACAGATGGCCATCCAGCAGGGATTTGATTTCCTCACCGATGGGATCGGCGTCCTGTTCGTCTTCAAGAAGAACGGTATGGAAAGCGGTGATGCTGCCTGCCGCGGTCCGACCGCTTCGTTCGACCAGCCGCGGCAGGTTCTCGAAGACCGAAGCCGGATACCCACGCCGCGCGGGCGGCTCTCCGGCACCGAGTGCGAGCTCGCGCAGCGCACGCGCGTAGCGGGTAACCGAGTCCATGATCAGCAGTACCCGTGCGCCCTTGTCGCGGAAGTACTCGGCAATGGTGGTCGCCACCAGTGCCGCCTGGCTGCGCAGGGCCGGCGCGGTATCACTGGTGGCCTGCACCACCACCATCCGCGCGGCATGGGAGGAATGACGGAGCCGTTCCACCAGGGTGGCCACCTCACGCCCGCGTTCACCGATGAGCGCGACCACGCTGACGTCCACGTCGGCATTGTCCAGAAGCATCTCGGACAGGGTCGTCTTGCCGGCACCTGCACCAGCGAAGATGCCTATCCGCTGCCCTTCGCCGCAGGTGAGCAGCGCATCGATGGCACGGATGCCGGTGCAGAGTGGGGTGTTGATCATGCGACGCTGGCGATAGTCCACCGCCTGCTGGCGGAGCGCACGCGGTTCGTTGAACGCTTCCACCGCAGGGGCCAGGCGTTCCACCTCCTTGCCCTGGCCATCCAGCACGCTGCCCAGCATCCGGACGGAGGCCTGTATCGTCGGTGCCGCACCCGTCGGAAACACCAGACAGCCCGGCGAGAGCCCCGCGCTGTCACGCAGCAGGCCCAGCGACGCCATGCCATGGTCCACTGCCACCACGGTACCCTGGCCTACCATTCCATCGCCATGAGTGCCCTCCTGCAGAATACACGTGTCGCCTATCGCCACATCCGCAAGCGGTACACGCAGCATGGAACCGACAATGGCAGCGGGATGGGCCGCTGGACGCCAGAGCGAGCGCAACATCCTCATCTCAGGGCTCGCAGGCGTGTCATGCTCTGATGGAAGTCCTGCAGTGCCTCGGCCATCGCCTCCGGCCGCTCGACGGCGTCCGGATGCAGCAGACCGCCCACCCTTCCATCGTCACGAAGCAGCATCGCTCCTCCATCCCAATAGGGCGTGCTGCGTACGAGCTCGGCGAGCAGGGCTTCGGATATTGCTGCCCGCGCCTGCTCGCTCATTTCCTCGAGCAGGCCCCAGAGCCAGACCTTTCCGTTGTCCTGCGGGTCCAGGTAGATATCGCCGACGTCGTCGAAGGACATGACGATGGTGGAATGATCGTCGAATTCGTAGGAGCGCGAATCCGCGCCCAGCACCTCCAGTGCCTGGCACAGGGTCTCTTTCAAGGTCATAGTGATCTCACGACATCAAGGGAAACGGCTTCCGAAATCTCGGAGAAGGACAGCACCGCCAAGGCCGGCAGGCGGCTTTCGACAAAGCGCTTGACGAACCGGCGGATGTCCGGAGCCACCAGCAGGACGGTTTCCGGCCGGTGAACCAGGAGTGGCTCAAGCGCGAGCGAAAGGCGATCCAGCAGGCGGTCGGCCATGGCCGGATCCAGGTTGAAGAAGGCCGCGCCCTGGCTCTGGCGGATGCCCGAGCGCACCACTTCCTCGGTATCCGGTGCCAGAAGCACCGCCGCGATACGGCCGTCGCGTGCATGCTGGGATGAGATGTAGCGCGCCAGTCCGGCCCTGACATGCTCCACCAGCAGGATGACGTCCTTCTCGCGCTGACCCCATTGCGCCAGCGTTTCCAGGATGATCTTCATGTTGCGGATGGACACGCCCTCGCGCTGCAGTCGCTGCAGCACTTCGGCTACGCGCTGTACCGGGCTGTGCCGATGTACCTCCTTGAGCAGCTCGGGAAACCGTTTTTCTGTTTCATCCAGCAGATGCTTGGTCTCCTGGATGCCGAACAGCTCTCCGATGTTTCGCATCAATGCTTCGTGCACGAGCGCATACATCTCTTCCCGGTCCGATCGGGTGACCAGGCCCATTGCATGCACCTGCGCCTGCATCGAGGCGGGCATCCAGTACGCCTGCCCGCCACGCGATGCCGGCAACTGAAGTCCCTGCCCCAGCGCGGCCAGTTCATCGCTGTCGGCCAGCACGCGGACATGGTCCAACGGAATGTCCGCACTGGCCGCGACGATCTCGTTGATCAACACGGTTACGCGATGGTCACTCTGTACATGGCGGCGCGTCATCATGTACGGCAGGCGCATTCCGGCGCGCAGATGCAGCATCTGCCTGAGCTCCCTTTCGAGAGTGGCAGCAGGCCATTGGTGATGATGGGCAGGTGGGAGCAACAGCAGCAGGGGTACGGTCTCGTTGACCTGTCTTGTGTCGCTATCGTCTGCAGCACCGGGTTGCGTGGTACCGGTTGCGTCAGGCGAGGACACGCCGTCCGCATCGGCAGCAGCAGTAGCGACGCCATGACGTGCGCGCCAGGCCGCCAGGCCGAACAGGGCCGTCGCCAGAAGGGCGAATACCACGAGCGGAAAGCCCGGCAGCACGCCCACCAGCAGCAGCAGCCCGCCGGCAATGACCAGCACCTTCTGGCTGCTGAAGAGCTCGCCAATGATGCTGGCACCCAGGTTGCCTTCCTCACCACCTACCCGGGTAACCACGAAGCCGGCGCTGATGCAGATCAGCAGGGCAGGGATCTGGGCAACCAGGCCATCACCGATGGTGAGCAGGGTGAACACCTGCAGCGCTTCGGTGAACGCCATGCCATGCTGGAGCATGCCCACGGCGATGCCACCAAACAGATTGACGAACACGATGACGATGCCGGCAATGGCATCGCCTTTCACGAATTTCATCGCACCGTCATAGGAACCGTAGAGCTGGCTTTCCTTCTCCACGTCACGGCGCCGCTTCTGTGCTGTTGCCGCGTTGATGGATTCCGCTCGCAGATCGGCATCGATGCCCATCTGCTTGCCGGGCATGCCATCCAGCGAGAAGCGTGCCACCACCTCACCGATGCGTTCGGAGCCCTTCGTGATGACAATGAACTGCACGATGGTGACGATCGCGAAGATCACGAATCCGACCACCAGGTTGTCGGCGACGACGAATTCACCAAAGGCCGACACGATATGCCCGGCGTCGGCATCCACCAGGATCAGCCGACTGGTGCTCACCGACAGCGCAAGTCGCATCAGCGTGGTGAACAGCAGCACCGAGGGAAAGGTGGAGAAATTCAGGATCCGTTCGACGTAGAACGAGCTCAGGAATATCACGATGGCGATGAGCAGGTTCAGCGCGATCAGCAGGTCGACGAGGAACGTCGGCAGCGGCACGATCAGCATGCCGATGATGACCGCCATCAGGATGATCAGTGCCAGCTCGGGGCGCAGCAGCCCCCTGGCCAGTTGCGGAAGGCCGTAGGCGGATGAGTTCACGGTGTTCATCAGACGGCTACCCAGCGCTCGCCGGTCGCCTGGCCGCGCTCGTGTGCAAGGATGCGATCAAGCACGGCATCGACTTCGTCCTCCACCTGCAGCTGCAGGCCAGCGTCCTGCCACAGGCCGTGGGGAAGCGCTTTCAGGAACCGACGGATACCGTGCGCGAACAGTCGCTTCTCCCTCATGTCCAGCGCGAAGCGCATGCCACCGAACATCCCGGCGATCAGCTCGGCGAGCCCGCCACCGTGGCGTATCATCCTGAGCAGGGCACCCAGCAGCATCGGCTGGTCCACACCGATCCGGGACATCAGCGCCGGATGCCAGCAATGGCTGATCAACAGGGTATCGGCTGAACGCAGCGTGGTGAGCTGGCGCACGCGTTGCAGGAGCATACCGAATTCGATCCGTGTGCAGCTGGGATCCAGCGCGTACATGTCTGCGGCCAGTGCCTGCTCGATGAACGCCACGACCTGGGTCCGTCGTTCAAAGCCATAGACCTCGATCCATTGTTCATAGGCATCCAGCGGCTCGCCGCCCGCCAGGAATTCCCGATAGGTATGTCTCAGCTGCACTGCCGTCGCCTGCAACGGCGGTGCGTGCAGGCGTGCCTTCAACGCGATGTTCAGTCCTGCACGGACGCCGCGGCCATCCGCATCGGGTTGGCCGATGAGTTCATCGTGCAGTTCCGCCAGCGTCTCGCGTATCTCCGACAGCTCGGCTTCGGACATCAGGGCCTTCAGCACTGCGACTGCATCGCTGGCATCGGGAAACAGCTGCATCACCAACGTTCGCAGGGCGGCGATGCCGTGCGAGGCCTGTTGCTGGAGCTGAAGGCGAAGCGCAGACGCTTTTTCCGGCCCCTTCGGCTCCAGGACGTGATCGAGCCATGCCTGCTCGCGTACGTCACCGCCGTCAGGCTCCCTCGCACGGCTTCGGCGGAGGCTCGACAGCAGCCCCGAAAGATCGTCGTTGAGCTCGAAGGCCTGATGCAGTGCCGTCTTGCGCAACGCCGCCTGCTGTACCGGGACGTCGTCGCCTTCAGCCTGCAACGTTTCGGCGGCCTGCCGGGTCTGCTGCCGCTGGACGGCAGCGCGGGCAGCGGAGGTATCAATGGACAGCATCGATCGCCTCCCGCACGGTGTCGTTGAGCCGCTGGTAATGCACCGGCAAGGACCGATCGAGCGTGTCCAGCGGATGGAAGCCGGCATCGGCCGTCGGCTCCTGCGCGTCGCGTACACGAGGCTGTATCAGGAAGACGCGTACCAGCTCATGGCTGCGATCGTTTCGATGGCGGAACAGCCCACCCAGCAGGGGGATGCGATGCAGCCAAGGAATATCGCTGCGGTCACGTGACTGTTCCTGTCGCGTATAACCACCCACCAGCAGGCTGAGTCGATGTGGGACCCTTGCGACTGTATCGATGGTTGTCCGATTGATGACAGGAAGCCCCTCCACCTCCTTGCCACTGGAGGTGCCGTCCTCGATGCGCAGTTGCATCTCGACTTCGTCGTCGGCCGATACCCGCGGCAGCACGCTCACCAGCGTGCCGTAGGTGACGGACTCCAGCGATGCCGTGCGTTCGGCCTCCAGGCGCGCATAGAAGGTGCTGTTGCTGTCGAAGTGGGCCATGACGTTTTCCTGCGTCAGCAGCACGGGGCGCGACACGATGCTGGCGTGGCCGCGTTCGGAAAGTGCCGTTACGGAGGCAAGAAACCGTTCACCATCCAGCGTCGAGGATCCGCCGTTGAAGCCGATGCCCAGGCGCCCGGACACCCCGACCTCGCCGGACCACTTGACACCCAGCGCATCCAGCTCGGTCTTGTGCACATCGATGATCCATAGCGACAGCTCAACCTGTTTTCGTGCGAGATCAAGCTCGGCCACCAGCTGCCTCACTTTCTGTATCCCGCCCAGTGTCCCGCGAACGATCAGGCTGTTCGTCTCCGGATAGGCGATGACGATGGTGGGCGGCAGTGCCGGCGGCGCACTGTTGCGTCGGACGTCGGCACCCAGGGCGGCAGCACGGGTGGACATCGGATCGATGGTGTTGGCGAGGTCGCTGCCTTGCGCCACGGAGGCTTCGTCCGTTGCTGTCCGACGCACGATGATGTCGGTGACGCCTGAGTCGCTCAGCACGCGGGCCAGCGATTCGGCCATGCCGGGCAACGTGGTCTCCCAGCCACGCACGCCATAACGCCGGCCCTGTGCGAAGCTGTTGCGCAGGGCTATGACGTCCACGTGCTCGGCGCGTGCATCGGCGCCACGATAGAGCTCATCAAGATAGCGCGCGGCATTGATGACGATCTCTACATAGACTGGCGGTCCAGAGACATAGAACGTACCTTCCGCACTGCCGCCGCGCAGGGCGTAACGTGTGTCGGCGAGACGCGCTCGCCTCAGGAAATCATTGAGCACGGCTATGGAGGCGTGCTGCATGTGCCCTACGGCATTACGGATTTCGCTGGCATCGTAGACGTACAGGGCCTGTCCGTCGGTGTACCAGACCATGCCCAGATCGCGCGCGAGCTGCTCCAGCACGGTGTGCGGATCGCGCAGCCCGAAGCTGCCTTCCACGCGCTTCTTCTGTGCCTTCGGACTGACGATTACCGGTTGTTGCATCCGCGCGGCAATTGCCTGCAGCAGCAGTCCGACACCATCACCACGGGACACGAAGGTGCTTTCCGGCGACAGGGTGCCGCGGTGGGCAACGGCCGTGTTTTCGAGCGGCGCCGTGGCGGCGGCATCGTCCTGCGCATGCACGGCGCCGGGCCACGTGCCGAGGAGCAGGACGAGCGCGGCAGGTACGGACAGTCTGGAGATCACGGCGCGTTCACCTGCTGGAAGATCGAACTGGGTGAACGACCGAGCAGCGCCTTGATCTCGCTGCAGAAATGGGAGGGCGAGGAGAATCCGAAATCCGAGGAAAGGCGGGTGAAGGTGTGTCCGGTATCGGCATAGCGGTGCAGCACGCGCCCGGCGCGCAGCAGTCTCAGCTGCTCCTTGAGCGAGCGACCGAAGGCCTTGCGCCCTATGCGGCGGAACTGGGCCACTGACAGGCCATACCGGTCGGCCAGCTGCTGCACGCCCATCTCGGGGTGTTCCAGGACGAACCGTACCAGCTGGTAGGCCTCGCGGACCGCCCATGTCGACGCTGCGACGCGGAGAGCGGCACCTTCGTCAAGCAGTTGCGCCGTCAGCCACTGGCGCGCGGCGACGGGGTCGGACAGGTCGCATGGCGCTTCCAGCGTTACCGGCAGCCGGCCGTCTTCCGGCAGCGGACGCTGCAGGTTCATCGCATGGTCGTGGAAGGCAAGCAGGCGAGTGGATTCACTGCCCGCTGGACAGGCCCAGCAGCCGTTGCTCCAGACCTGCACGGGACGGGTGCCGGCGAGGATGAGCAGCGTGTGCCCGCCCGCAACGGCATGGCGCTGTCGGCTGGTCCTCTGGCCCGTCCCTACCTGTATCTCGCCACCTTCATCGGCCGCCACCAGCAGGAGCGACTCGCCGCGTGGCAGCAGTACGGAAAAGGCGGAGCCTTCCTGTGAATCCTGGGAAAGAAGTACACGGTACGTCATGACGCAGATGGTGTTGCGTCACGACGGTTCGGGCTATGAGCCGAATTGCGATCTTGTTGCGCTGCGAAGGAGGCCGACGTCATCGGTCCCCTGTATTACGTCAGCTCACAGCTGGGCCAGTGAAGCCACTGCGTCGAAGCGATCGGCAAGCCGCTTCAGCAGCGCCAGGCGGTTTGCACGTACCGCCGGGTCATCGGCATTGACCATCACCTGGTCGAAGAACGCATCCACCTGGGGACGCAGCTGGGCGAGACGCTCCAGCACGCTGACATAGTCCTTGCGCTGCAGGCTGGCACTGGTTTCTTCGATGGCGGCGGCCACGGCTTCGGCGAGTGCGCGCTCGGCCTCTTCCTGCAGCAGCGCCGGGTTGATCTGGCCGGGAATATCGATATCGGCCTTGCGCAGGATGTTGCCGATACGCTTGTTGGCCGCCGCAAGGGCCGGGGCTTCCGGCAGCGCGGCAAAGGTGCCGATAGCGTCAAGGCGACGATCGAAGTCGTAAAGCGAAGCGGGTTTCAGCTCCGCCACTGCGTTGAAGTATGCGGCCGGTATGCCCTTGTCGGCGTAGTAACCACGCAGGCGTTCAAGAATGAAATCGTAGAGTTCGCCCACATCGGCCTGCACGCCGCGCGGCGCCAGGGCGGCATTGGCCCGCGCAAGCAGCGCGCGCAGGTCCAGATCGAAGCCGCTTTCGATGATGGTGCGCGCCAGACCCAATGCATTGCGACGCAGCGCGAACGGATCCTTGTTGCCGGTGGGCTTCAGGCCTGCGGCAAAGCCACCGGCCAGGGTGTCGGTGCGCTCGGCGATGGCCAGCACCTTGCCCAGAGACGACAATGCGATGTCATCGCCACCGAAACGCGGCTGGTACGCCTCATCGATGGCCAGTGCCACCTCGTCAGGTTCACCCGCCGCCTGCGCGTAGTGGCGCCCGGCGATGCCCTGCAGTTCCGGGAACTCGTTGACCATGCGCGATTGCAGATCGTTCTTGGCCAGCTGCGCGGCACGCTTGGCCAGCAACGGCTCGGCACCGACCTGCGGCGCGATCACCTCGGCCAGGGCCACCACGCGCGCCACCTTGTCGGCTACACTGCCCAGCTTCGCCTGGTAGGTCACCGTTTTCAGGCCATCACCCATCGCCTGCAGGCCCTGCTTCAGGTCTTCGTCGAAGAAGAACCGGGCATCGGCGAAACGCGGGCGGATCACCCGCTCGTAGCCCTTGGCCACTTCGGCCACGTCCTTCGATTCAATGTTGGCGATGCCGATGAACTTCTCGGTCAGCGTGCCACCGCCATCCAGCACCGGGAAGAACTTCTGGTTGATCTCCATCGTTTCGATCAGCGCTTCCTGCGGCACGGCCAGGAAGTCGCGCTCGAAGCTGCACAGGACTGCCGCTGGCCACTCGACCAGGTTCACCACCTGTTCCAGATTGTCATCGGTGATGCGCGCCTGGCCACCGGCCTTGGCGGCGGCGGCCTGTACTTCGGCGACGATGCGTTCGCGGCGCGCCTTCGGGTCCACCAGCACGAACGCCGCTTCCAGCGCCGTCTGATAGTCCTGCGCCTGGCCGAGGCGGATCTCCTGATCGTGCAGGAAGCGATGACCGCGCGTCCTGCGGCCGGCCTGCAACCCGAACAGTTCGGCCGGCACCACCTCGGTGCCGTGCAGCAGCACCAGCCAATGCACCGGCCGTGCGAAGCCCCAGGCGTGCGCGCCCCAGCGCATCGGCTTGGGAATCGGCATGCCGGCGATGGCCTCGCGCAGGATCTCCGGCAGCAGGTCGGCTGTGCTCGCCCCTGGTTTCACGGCGCGGTGGACGAAACGCTCGCCCTTGCTGTCGGTGGTCCTTTCCAGCGCGCTCCAGTCGATCCCGGCCTTGGCGGCAAAACCCTGCAGTGCCTTGGTGGGCTGGCCGTCGGCGTCCAGCGCTATGTTCAGGTACGGGCCCAGCACTTCACTGCGCTGTTCCGGCTGCTGCATGCCGACACCGGGCAGCAGCACGGCCAGGCGACGCGGCGTGGACAGCGGATGGGCATCGCCCAGTTCCAGTTCCACGCCGCGCCTGCGCAGGCCTTCGACGACACCGTCGAAGAACGCCCGGGCCAGGCCCGGCAGCGCCTTCACCGGCAGTTCTTCGGTGCCCAGTTCGATCAGCAGGGGAGACAGTTGGCTCATCGGTTCAATCCTGTGGTGGGACGCAGCGCGCGACGCGGCCGGCGCCCGGGGGTGCGGGGAGGGCAATGCGGGGTCAGCGGGCGGCCTTTGCGCCGGGGAAGCCCAGCTTTTCGCGCTGCTCGTAGTACGCCTGCGCCACGCCCTGGGCCAGCGCACGCACGCGCAGGATGTAACGCTGGCGTTCGGTCACGCTGATCGCACGACGCGCATCGAGCAGGTTGAAGGTATGACTGGCCTTCATGACCTGCTCGTAGGCGGGCAAGGGGAGGTTCACGTCCACCAGCTTCTGCGCTTCACGCTCACAGGCGTCGAACCGGTGGAACAGCTCGTCCACGTCGGCATGCTCGAAGTTGTAGGTGCTCTGCTCCACTTCATTCTGGTGATAGACATCACCGTAGGTGACCGGGCTGCCATCCGGGCCATAGGTCCACACCAGATCGTAGACGTTGTCGCAGTTCTGCAGGTACATGCACAGGCGTTCGAGACCATAGGTGATCTCGCCCAGCACGGGCCGGCATTCGATGCCGCCGGCCTGCTGGAAGTAGGTGAACTGCGTGACCTCCATGCCGTTGAGCCACACTTCCCAGCCCAGGCCCCAGGCGCCGAGCGTCGGCGATTCCCAGTTGTCTTCCACAAAGCGCAGATCGTGCACCAGCGGGTCGATGCCCAGCGCCTTCAGCGAATCCAGGTACAGCTGCTGGATGTTGTCCGGGCTCGGCTTCATCGCCACCTGGTACTGGTAATAGCGCTGCAGGCGGTTGGGGTTTTCGCCATAACGGCCATCGGTGGGCCGCCGTGAGGGCTGCACATAGGCGGCATTCCACGATTCCGGACCGATCGCGCGCAGGAAGGTGGCCTGATGGAAGGTGCCGGCACCCACTTCCAGGTCGAGTGGCTGGATCAGCACGCAGCCCTGCTGCGCCCAGAACTGGTTCAGGGTCTGGATCAGGCCCTGGAAGGTAATCGGAACGGTCGGGGTCGCGGACATGCGGACGATTCTTGGCCTGCGAAAGG
>JAFAFF010000043.1 GCA_023423605.1 Pseudomonadota bacterium | reverse complement strand
ATGCGCTGCTGCGTGGCCGTGCGCAGCTGGAACAGATCTGCGCGGAGCATTCCACCGCGTCGGCGCGGCCGGGACTGTGAGCCTGCGCGCTGCGCTGCTGTCGCTGCGCCAGCGCCTGGCCCACCGCAGGGATACCGAGCACGGCCAGCAGCTGGTGCGCATCGCGCTTATCGTGCTGATCCTGGGCTATGTCGCGATGCCCGAGGTACGCAACGACCTGCCGCCGGCGCAGTACGCCGATGTGCTGGCCATCGTGCTGTGCGGGCTGTGCCTGTCCCTGCTGGCATTCGCCTGGCTGCTGTGGCGGCCCGGCCGTTCCGATCCGCGGCGCATCTTCGGCATGGTGGCCGATTACGGATTGATCGCCGCCGGCATGATCCAGATGGGCGAGCCGCTGTCGTGGGTCTACATCGTGGTGATGTGGGTGACGGTCGGCAATGGCATGCGCTTCGGCAACAACTACCTGTACCTGGCCGTGGCGATGGCGATGATCAGCTTCGGCTGCACCGCGCTGTACACGCCCTACTGGGTGGACAACGGGCGGCTGGCGTTCGGGCTGTGGCTGGGGCTGGCCGCCGTGCCGCTGTATTTTTCCACGCTGCTGCGCCAGCTCACCGAGGCGATGGCCGAAGCGCGCCGCGCCAGCGAGGCCAAGAGCCGCTTCCTGGCCAACATGAGCCATGAGTTCCGCACGCCGCTCAATGGCCTGGCCGGCATGACCGAAGTGCTGGCCACCACCCGCCTGGACGAAGAGCAGCGCGAATGCCTGGGCACCATCCAGGCGTCCTCGCGCAGCCTGCTGGCGCTGGTGGAGGAAGTGCTGGACATCTCTGCCATCGAGGCCGGCAAGCTGCGCGTGGCAGCCGAGGATTTCGCGCTGGCCGACGTGATCCAGGCGATCGGGCTGATCCTGTTGCCACAGGCCAGGGCCAAGCGGCTGGATTACCGCGTGCGGGTGGACGAAGCGGTGCCGCCACGCCTGCGCGGCGATGTCGGCCACCTGCGGCAGGTACTGCTCAACCTGGCGGGCAACGCGGTCAAGTTCACCGACCATGGCAGCGTGGAGATACGTGTTTCGGTGGCTGCCGTCGACACGCAGGGCGGTGTACGGCTGCGCTTTGACATCATCGACACCGGCATGGGCGTTGCCCCGGCGATGCGCCCGCGCCTGTTCAAGGCCTTCGAGCAGGGCGATGTCAGCATGGCGCGGCGGCATGAGGGCACGGGCCTGGGCACCACCATCGCCAAGGGACTGGTGGAGGCCATGGGCGGTGGCATCGGCCACGAGGACAACCTGCCGCAGGGCAGCTGCTTCTGGTTCGAAGTACCGTTCGCACCGCCGTTGCCGCAGGTTGCCACGCCACCGGTGCCGGCACTGGCGGGCATTCCGTTGCAGGCCGATGGCGCCGGCAACGTCATCGCCTTCGCCGATCCGTTCCTGCGCCATCGCGCCCGGGTACGCAGCATGACCATCCTGGTGGCCGACGATCACGCCGCCAACCGCATGGTGCTGCAGCGCCTGCTGCAGAAGGCCGGGCATCGCGTGCAGTGCGTGGACGGCGGCGAAGCGGTGCTGGATGCGCTGGCCGAACAGGAGTTCGACACGGCCATCGTCGACCTGCACATGCCCGGCATGAGCGGGCTGGACATGCTGAAGGAACTGCGGGTGATGCAGGCCGGAGGCGCGCCCCGCACGCCGGTGCTGGTGCTGAGCGCGGATGTCACGCCCGAGGCGATCCAGCGCTGCACCCAGGCCGGTGCGCATGCGTTCCTGGCCAAACCGGTGGTGGCGGTGCGGCTGCTGGACACGCTGGCCGAGATCGCCTGCAACCGCCAGCTCAGGCCGGCCGCGCCGATCGTGCGTACGGCCACCAGCAGCAGCGACGGGGTGCTGGACCCGGCCGTGCTGGACGAGCTCGGCTCGCTGGGCATGGGCGAGGGCTTCGAGCGCGAGTTCGTGCGCCAATGCCTGCGCGACGCCGAGACCTGCCTGCGCAAGGCGCAGTCCGATGGCGAAGCGATGCGCTGGGTGGGTTTCCGCGAACAGGCGCATGCCATCAAGGGGGTCGCCGGCAACGTCGGCCTGGTGCGTGCCGCCAACCGTGCCGGCGAACTGATGCGCATGCCCGACTGGCAGCTCAAGGCTGAATGGCGCGAACGCCTTGCGGTGCTGTCCAGTGCCATCAACGAAGGTCGCCAGGCGCTGGATGCACGTGCGCGCCACCGCAACCAGCAGGACAGCGAGCTCTGACGTCATCCCGTAGAGCCGGGCTCTGCCCGGCTGAAGCATTACCGCGTTGCTTTGGCAGCGGGGCAGAGCCCCGCTCTACCAGGTTGGTCACTCGCGGCCAACGCCATGGAATGACTCGACGGGGGAGGGCTGCAATCAGGCGGCGTCGAGGCTCGCGCGGCGGGTCTGCGCCTTGATCAGGCGGTCCATCGTGCGCAGCGACCTGTCGCCCAGCGCCAGCGCCGAATCCACCCACACCCGGGTGATTTCCAGCAGCTCGTCGTAGCTCACCGACTGCGCCAGGTTGCGCGCGGCGTTCATCGCCAGGTACGACTGCGGGATGCGCTGGTGCTGGCGGATCAGATCTTCCACCGCCTTGCGGCCTTCGCCCTTGGGCACCAGCACGTCCACCACGCCCATGGCGTGCATCTCTTCGGCACTGTAGACGCGACCATCGAGGATGATCTTTTCGGCCAGCTGCGGAGCGACGCGGCGGCACAGGAAGGAATAGGCGCCCATGCCCGGGAACAGCCCGAACAGCACCTCCGGCAGGCCCATGTCGGCACCTTCCTCGGCAACGATGGTATGGCACGCCAGCGCCATTTCCAGGCCGCCGCCCAGCGCATCGCCCTGCACCAGCGCGATGGAGCGGACGTCGCCGCCGAAGCCGGTATGCAGATGGTGCACGCCTTCCACGCAACGCTGCGCATAGGCCAGCAGGCGGTCGCGGTTGCCTTCGCGGATCAGGCGGGTGAACAGGTCCAGGTCACCACCCAGGTTGTAGGCACTGGCATCGGAAGCCAGCACGAAGTGGCGCAGGCGGCCGTCATGGCGGGCTGCCGGGCCGCGGGTGATGGCGCTCATGTAGTTCCACATTTCATCCAGCATGTCCTTGCGGCAGCATGGACGGATGCCGGTGCCGGCATCGGCATGCATGTACAGCCAGTGTGCGCCGCCGCTGACGCTGTCCTCGGTGCGGATGGTGGTGTAAGGGCGATCGACAGGCAGCTTCTCGATGGTGCTCATGGCAGGTTCCTCGGCATTGGCTGGCCCGCGATGGAGTCGGTGGTCGGCGGGCCGGACGGGTCCACTGGCGGGGATGCTACACCGGCCTACCTGCTCCGAATGCAAAAGCCCGGGTCGTTTCCGGCCCGGGCTTTTGTGTTTTTCGATCATTGCTGGCCTGGTGTCTGAACCGCAGTGAGGGCCTGCAGTGAAGATGTGCCGTGACGACCAACGGTCGTCACCCACCGGGTGGGTTACCGGGAGGGTCAGCCACCGGGAGGGTCAGCCACCCGGTGGGGCATTCTCCGGCCGGTCACTCCGCGGGTGCGTCGCGCAGTTCGCGGCGCAGGATCTTGCCGACGTTGGTCTTCGGCAGTTCCTTGCGGAACTCGACGATCTTCGGGTGCTTGTAGCCGGTCAGGTTGGCGCGCGCATGTTCCTTCACCTGTTCGGCGGTGAGGTTCGGGTCCTTCTTCACGATGACCACCTTGACGATCTCGCCGGACTTCTCGTCCG
>JAFAFF010000366.1 GCA_023423605.1 Pseudomonadota bacterium | reverse complement strand
ACAACGTGGTTCTTGCGTGGTTTCTGTGCACGGTAATCCCCTTCCCTCATCAAGTGATCGATGGTCGCGTGCGCGCTGGCGGACGTCGACCGCGGTTGTCTGCTGCATGGGGGCAGGCCCGTTGGCCCGGGCTGGAGGCGATGGTAGCGCTACCAATCCAATGTGCACGCTGCATGGCAACAAAATTGAGACACGCTGTCGGCCCGTCGCATCGGCATATGGCGGACGGAATCCAGCATGGCATGCGGTGCTGGATTTCCCGCCGCGGGGCGTGGTAGTGGTAGCGCTATCACAAATGTCCGGAACCATGGATTTCCTTCGATTCCACGTCCTTCCGCGCTGTGCGACGCGCGCAGTTCCGTGCTGCGATGCGGTATCAGCGTCCTGACCGTGAATGCCCTGCCCGCCCGCCGAACACGCAACGGAGCCCCTGTGAGCGACCACCCCGCCTCCCCACCGACCGTGTCCCATGCGCCGGCCCTGCATGCGTCGTCCGCTTCCGTCGGACGTTATCGCTGGCGTGTCTGCGCCATGCTGCTGGCGGCCACCACCATCAACTACGTGGACCGCCAGGTGCTGGGCGTGCTGGCGCCCTTCCTGCAGGCGGAAATCGGCTGGAACGAAATCCAGTACGGTTACATCGTCACCGCGTTCCAGGGTGCGTATGCGCTGGGGTTGCTGTGCGCTGGCGCGATCATCGACCGCTTCGGCACCCGCATCGGCTACGCCATCGCCATCTCGGTATGGAGCCTGGCGGCGATGGGCCATGCGCTTGCCGCCGGCGTGGTCGGCTTCGCGGTAGCGCGTTTCGCGCTCGGCCTGGGGGAATCGGGCAACTTCCCCGCCGCCATCAAGACCGTTGCCGAATGGTTCCCGCGCCGCGAACGCGCGCTTGCCGTGGGCATCTTCAACTCCGGCTCCAACATCGGCGCCATCGTCGCACCGCTGCTGGTGCCGGTGGTGGCGGCCACCTGGGGCTGGCAGGCGGCCTTCCTGTTCACCGGGCTGCTCAGCGCGCTGTGGCTGGCGGTGTGGTTGCTGTGGTACCGCACGCCGGAGCAGCAGCCGGCGCTGTCGCGCGCGGAACTGCAGCTGATCCGCAGCGATGCCGCCGAGGCCACCACGCGCATCGCCTGGAAACAATTGCTGCGCCATCGCCAGGCATGGGCCTTCGTGGCCGCCAAGTTCATGACCGATCCCATCTGGTGGTTCTTCCTGTTCTGGCTGCCGAAGTTCCTGCACGCCGAATACGGGCTGTCGCTGCTGCAGTTGGGCCTGCCGCTGATCGTCATCTTCGTGCTGGCCGACTGCGGCAGCATCGCCGGGGGCTGGCTGGCCGGGCGGCTGCTGCGCGCGGGCTGGAGCGTCAACCGCGCGCGCAAGGGCGCGATGCTGGTCTGCGCGCTGGCCGTCATGCCGATCATTCTCGCCGCCAGCGCCGACAACCTGTGGCTGGCCGTGGCACTGATCGGCCTTGCCACCGCCGGGCACCAGGGCTGGTCGGCGAACGTGTTCACACTGCCTTCGGACATGTTCCCGCGTCGCGCCGTGGCCTCGGTGGTCGGCATCGGCGGCTTCGCCGGTGCGGTCAGTGGCATGCTGATCTCCACCTTCACCGGTTTCCTGCTGCAGTCCACCGGCAGCTACGTGCCGGTGTTCCTGATGGCCGGGTCGGCCTACCTGCTGGCTTTGCTGGTGGTCCACCTGTTCGCCCCCTCGCTGCAGCCGGCCGCGCTTGCCGGCGATGCCACGCCACCGGCGCCCTGAATCCTGCCCCCTCTCCTTTCCTGCCCACCACCGCCATGACTGCTACCCGTCCGTTGAACCTGCATCCCGACCGGCTGTTTCCGTCCGAGCCGAGCCAGCGTGCGATCGCCCGCCGCCTGCATGCGCAGGTGGCTCCCCTGCCGATCATCAGCCCGCACGGGCACACCGACCCGGCCTGGTTCGCCGGCAACGCGCCCTTCGGCAATGCCACCGAACTGCTGCTGCAGCCGGACCATTACCTGTTCCGCATGCTGTACAGCCAGGGCGTGGACCTGGACCGGCTGGGCATCGCGCGTGCAGATGGCAGCCGTGCACAGGTGGATCCGCGTGAAGCCTGGCGGGTGTTCGCGGCCCACTATCGGCTGTTCCGCGGCACGCCGTCGGCGATCTGGCTGGGCCACGTATTCCACGACGTGTTCGGCTTCCAGGTGCAGCTGGACGAAGGTACCGCCGACCACTACTACGACCACATCGGCAGTGCCCTGCAGGCGCCGGAATTCGCGCCGCGTGCGCTGTTCGAACGTTTCAACATCGAAGTGATCGCCACCACCGAATCACCACTGGACGAGCTGGCGCACCACGCCACCCTCCGCGACAGCGGCTGGCAGGGCCGGGTGATCACCGCCTACCGTCCCGATCCGGTGATCGACCCGGAGCACGAGGCGTTTCCTGCGGCCCTGCAGCGCTTTGGCGAACTGACCGGCGAGGAGGTGCACCGCTGGAGCGGCTACCTGCGGGCGCATCGCCAGCGGCGTGCGTTCTTCGCATCGATGGGGGCCACGTCCACCGACCATGGCCATCCCAGCGCTGCCACCGCGAACCTTGCCGCCGCCGATGCCGAACGCCTGTTCGACAGGGTGGTGGCCGGCGCCGCCAGCGCCGCCGACGCCGAACTGTTCCGCGCGCAGATGCTGACCGAAATGGCGGCCATGAGCGTGGATGATGGCCTGGTGATGCAGTTGCATCCCGGATGCTTCCGCAACCACAACCGCGCCCTGTTCGAGCGTTTCGGCCGCGACAAGGGTGCGGACATTCCGCTGCGCACCGAATACGTGCAGGCCCTGAAGCCGTTGCTGGACCGGTTCGGCAATCATCCCGGCTTCCGCCTGATCCTGTTCACGCTGGACGAAAGCACCTATGCGCGCGAACTGGCACCACTGGCCGGCCACTACCCTTCCCTGCTGCTCGGACCAGCCTGGTGGTTCCACGATGCACCCGAAGGCATGTGGCGCTTCCGCGAGCAGACGCTGGCCAGCGGCGGCTTCTACAACACGGTGGGCTTCAACGACGACACCCGCGCCTTCCTGTCCATTCCCGCGCGTCACGATGTGGCGCGGCGCGTGGACTGCGCCTTCCTTGCCAGACTGGTCGCCGAGCACCGGCTCGACGAGGACGAGGCGATGGAGGTGGCCACCGACCTCGCCTACCACCTGCCGAAGCGGGCGTACCGCCTGTGAACCGGCCCGCGCTGCTGCCCCTCGTGCTGCTGGCGATGAGTGCCGGTGCCGCCATGCCCTCCGCGCAGGCGCAGGCGGATGTCCTGCACGGCGACAGCACGGCGTCTCCGCGCGAACGCCGCCTGCTCGACCAGGGCTGGCGTTTCCATCGTGGCGAGGCCGACGGCCAGGGTGCCGGGCTGGACTACGATGTGCGCCCATCGCTGGCCGACAGCGAGGATGGCAAGGATGCCGATGCACGGCCGCACGCCGCCAGCGTGGTCCACGCCAGTGGCCAGGCGATACTGAAACCGTGGATCCTGCCCACGGCCAATCCGCTGCTGCCCGAAGCACGTCGCCATGCGCGGCCGGCCGGCAACCCGGGCGGCGACCATCCCTTCGTGCAGTCCGGTTTCGATGACAGCCACTGGCAGCGTGTTGACCTGCCGCACGACTGGGCGATCGCCGGGCCGTTCCTGGTCGAAGGTCCGCATGGCGGCATGGGGCGCCTGCCCAGCTGGGGCATCGGCTGGTACCGGCGCACGCTGGATGTTCCCGCCAGCGACCAGTCCCGCCGGCTGACCCTGGAAATCGAGGGAGCCATGTCCTACGCGGCCGTGTGGTGCAATGGCGAGCTGATGGGGGGCTGGCCCTATGGCTACAGTTCGTGGGAGCTGGATCTCAGCGACTGCCTGCATGCCGGCAGTGACAACCAGCTGACCATCCGCCTGGACAATCCCCCCGCATCCGCGCGCTGGTATCCCGGTGGCGGCCTGTACCGCAATGTATGGCTGCGCAGCACCGCGCCCCAGCACGTGGTGGACGGCAGTGTGCGCATCACCACGCCGCAGGCGAACCGGCAGCAGGCCGAGGTGCGGGTACGCGGCGAGCTGCGCAACGATGATGCCGGTGTGCGCACACTGCAGGCCGGGATCGCGCTGTATCCGCTGCAGGACGATGGACAGGCCGCACCCGCACCGGTGGCGACGGCGCTGCTCGCGCCGGTCGAGGTGGGCGGTGGCAGCAGCGTGGCCATCGATCATGCCCTGCAGGTGCTGCAACCGCGCCTGTGGGGTCCGCCGCCGCGCCAGCATCCGCATCGCTACGTGGCAGTGATAAGCGTGCGCGATGGCGGGCGCCTGCTGGACCGTCACGAAACCACGTTCGGCATCCGCGACGTGCGCTTCGATCCTGTGGCCGGGCTGCAGGTCAACGGCGAACGCGTGCCGATCCGCGGCGTCAACAACCATCACGATCTCGGTGCGCTGGGGGCGGCCTTCAACCGCCGCGCCGCCGAGCGCCAGCTGCGGATACTGCAGGACATGGGAACCAATGCCATCCGCATGAGCCATAACCCGCCCGCCCCGGAACTGCTGGAACTCACCGACCGCATGGGGCTGCTGGTGGTGGACGAGATCTTCGATTCCTGGGAGATGAAGAAAACGCCACTGGACTTCCACCTGGTGTTCCCGGACTGGCATGAAGCCGACCTGCGGGCCATGCTGCGACGCGACCGCAACCATCCTTCGGTGGTGCTGTGGAGCATCGGCAACGAGGTCGGCGAACAGTACAGCGAGGCCGATGGCCGGCGCATCGCACGCCAGCTGCGCGACATCGTCCGCGAAGAGGACGAACGGCCCGTCACCTCGGCGATGAACTATTCCAGCCCCGACATGTCGCTGCCCGCGGAACTGGACGTGATCTCGCTGAATTACCAGGGTGAAGGCATCCGCCAGCAGCCGGAGTTCGAAGGCACCGAACGGATCCGCACCGCGCCCCGCTATGCGGCATTCCATGCACGGTTTCCCGGCAAGGCGATCCTTGGCAGCGAAACCGCCTCCACCCTGAGCAGCCGCGGCAGTTATCTGTTCCCGGTCACGCCGCTGGCCACCTCGCCGGTGCGCGAAGGCCGCGGCGGCGATGAAGCCAGCCACCAGGTGAGCGCGTACGAACTGTATGCCGTGGATTTCGGCGTCAGCCCGGATACCGTGTTCGCCGCCCAGGATGCGCATCCGTTCGTGGCCGGCGAGTTCGTCTGGACCGGCTTCGATTATCTCGGCGAACCCACGCCGTATTACAGTTCACGCAGTTCCTATTCGGGCATCGTCGACCTGGCCGGCTTTGCGAAGGACCGCTATTACCTGTACCAGTCGCGCTGGCGCCCGGAACTGCCGATGGCGCACCTGCTGCCACACTGGACCTGGCCCGGACGCGAGGGCCAGGTCACCCCGGTGCATGTGTTCACGTCCGGCGACGAGGCCGAACTGTTCGTCAACGGCGTCAGCCAGGGACGGCAACGCAAGGCGCCCGGTGAGTATCGGCTGCGCTGGGACCACGTGCGCTACCAGCCCGGCGAACTGCGCGTTGAAACCTGGCGCAACGGCCTGCCGTGGGCGCAGGCGCGCGTGCGCACCGCTGGTGATGCGGCCACACTGGAGGCGGTGGCGGACCGCCCGGCCATCACCGCCGACGGCAAGGACCTGGCCTTCGTCAGCGTGCAGGTGGCCGATGCCACGGGCGAACCTGCACCGCGCGACAACCGTGAACTGCACTTCCGTATCGAAGGCCCCGGTGAGCTGGTGGCGACCGACAACGGCGACCCCACCGACATGACGGCCTTTCCCAGCACGGTCCGCCGAGCCTTCAACGGCAGGGCGCTGGCCATCGTGCGTGCCCTGCCCGGCGCCAGCGAACGCGTGCGCGTGCATGTCCAGGCCGAGGGGCTGGCCCCTGCGGTGGTGGACATCCAGCCTGTTGCCACTCTGACGGAGACATTCCCATGAAAATTCCCGTGCCGATGCAACGCCACCACGTACTGCCGGTCCTGGCCGTACTTGCCGCCCTGCTGCTTCCTTCGCTGTCCATCGCCGGCGACGACGCTGCAAACGGCTCGCTCAAGCAGGCCTATGCAGATGATTTCCTGGTCGGCGTGGCCCTGGACGATGACCAGATCGCCGGACGCGAGCCCGGTGCGCAGGCACTGGTACTGCAGCAGTTCGGCAGCATCACCGCTGAGAACGGGATGAAACCCGAACACCTGCATCCGGCGCCAGGGGTCTACGACTTCAGTCGCGCCGATGCCTTCGTGGCCTTCGGCCGTCGCAACCACCTGTTCGTGGTCGGGCATACCCTGCTCTGGCACGTGCAGACACCGGGCTGGATGTTCACCGATGCGCAAGGCCGGCCGAACAGCGCGGACGTCCAGCTGCAGCGCCTGCGCGATTACATCGGCAAGGTCGCCGGTCATTACGCGGGCCAGGTGCAGGCCTGGGACGTGGCCAACGAGGTGATCGACGAGGACGGCAGTTACCGGCAGAGTCCCTGGCTGAAGAACGTGGGCGATGGCGACCGGTTGCTGCGTGAAGCATTCGCTGCGGCCGCGCGCGCCGATCCGCAGGCCGAGCTCTATTACAATGATTTCAATACCTTCAAACCGGAAAAGCGCGCCGGCATCGTGCGCCTGGTGAAGATGCTGCAGGCGGCCGGCCTGCGTATCGATGGCATCGGCATGCAGGGTCACTGGGGCATCGACGGGCCGTCCATCGCCGAGATCGAGCAGACCATCGACATGTTCGCCGCGCTTGGCGTGAAGGTGATGATCACCGAGCTGGACGTGGACATGCTGCCGCGCCCGGAAAAGGCCGATGGGCTGGATGCCGACCGCAACGTGGAGATGCCCGACGATCCGCGCCTGCGCCGCCGCCTGGACCCGTATGTGGACCGGCTGCCGGCCGACGCCCAGCAACGACTGGCCACGCGCTATGCGGAGCTGTTCGCGCTGTTCCATCGCCGGCGCGACGTCATTTCCCGGGTCACGTTCTGGGGCCTGCACGATGGCCAGTCCTGGAAGAACGGCTTCCCGGTGAAGGGCCGCACCAACCATCCGCTGCTGTTCGACCGCCAACTGCGGCCCAAGCCCGCACTGGACGCGGTACTGCAGGTGCCGGCACACCCCAGGTAAGCCGAACCCCGCCCGGCACCCAGGATCCCCCACGTAGTGCCGGGCTCTGCCCGGCAATGCCGCCGGCCCCGTCCGCCAGGCACCATTCGGGCAGACACGCCTGTTCGGGTGTAAAATTCAACGTTTTGCCCCCCAGACCATGGCCAAGCCGTCCTCCCGGGGCCCTGCCCCAGGGCCGACGATCATCCGCCAGCTGGCGCACGTGGCAGGCACGCCGCTGCCGGCGTCCAGCCCGTCCGTACCCGACCGGCTCAGCGAATGGTTCGACTGGAACCGCGCCGTCGCCCTGCAGAGCGCGCTGGACGGCCGCCTGCCCGCGGCTGATGACAGCATTCCCGCCTTCGACGCTGAACAGCAGGCCGATTGCGCGCGGACACGCGCGGAACTGGCCACCAGCATCGAACGGATGGAGGCGCAGCTGGCCGATGCCGACCTGGATGCCTGCTGCCGACAGTACCTGACCACCCAACGTTCGCTGCAGGCCGCGGCCGGGCGCCTGCGTGGCCGGCTGCGCGACATGCTGGCGCAGGCCGGACCCGCGCAGGCGCGCCTGGCGCAAGTGGATGGCCTGCTGGAACAGGTACTGGGCCCACGGGAATCCTTCCTGCTGGCAAGGATTCCGCACCTGCTGAAACAACAGGCCGACCGCGCCGGCGACACCGCCGGGAACGCCACGCCTGCGTCCGCGACACCCCCGCATCCTGCATTCGTACGGCACCTGCAGGCCCTGCTGCGGTCCGAACTCGAACTCCGTTTCCATCCCATCGACGGGCTGCTCGCCGCCCTTCGCACCCACTGACCGGGCTTCCATGCTGCGCAACGCACTTCATCTCGTCATCTTCCTCGCCGGCCTTGCCGCTGCCCTCTGGATCGGAGCCGGTTATGTCGGCAACCACGCGATCGGCGCGATCGTCGCCTTCGTGATCGCCGCCTGCTACCTCGCCGGTGGTGCCGAACTGCTGCGTTATCGCCAGGCCACCACCGGCCTGGCCAGCGCGCTGGAAGATCCGGGCGCGGCCGGCGATTTCGCGGCGTGGCTGCAGCGCCTGCCGGTGGAGCTGCGCAGTGCCGTGCGCCTGCGCGTGGAGGGCGAGCGGGTGGCGTTGCCGGCGCCGGCACTTACCCCTTACCTGGTCGGCCTGCTGGTGTTGCTGGGCATGCTCGGCACCCTGCTGGGCATGATGGCGACGCTGCGCGGCACCGGCGTCGCGCTGCAGAGCGCCACCGATCTGCAGGCAATCCGCGGTTCGCTTGCATCGCCGGTGGAGGGTCTGGCAGTGGCCTTTGGCACCTCCATTGCGGGCGTGGCCACCTCGGCGATGCTCGGCCTGCTGTCCTCGCTGCTGCGCCGCGAACGGCTTGCGGTCGCGCAGGTGCTGGATGCCCGCGTCGCCACCGATCTGCGTCCGCACACCCAGGGCTGGCAGCGCACGGAAACGCTGCGCCTGCTGCAACTGCAATCCGAAGCGATGCCGGCACTGATCGATCGCCTGCAGGCGCTGGCCGAAGGCGTGCAGCAGGCCACCGCCAGCAGCCACAACCAGCTGGATGCGCGGCAGGCCGCGTTCAACGCACACGCCGAAGCAACACACGAACGCCTGGCCACGTCGCTGCAGACCACCCTGCTGCACGGCGTCACGACCGCGGCTCAAGCGCTCGGCACTGCGCTTGAGCCGATGCTGCGCAGCACCCTGGACGGGCTTGACCAGCAGGCCGCGCGCACCCAGTCGATGGTCGGCGACGCCGTGCGCCAGCAACTTGAGAGCCTGCAGGCCGGCTTCCAGCAGGCCAGCGGCGCGGCCCGCAGCGCATGGGATGCGGCGCTTGCCGCACAACAGGACGGCAACGCGCGGCTGCTCGAATCGCTGCGCGCATCGCTGGATGCCTTCACCGACACCCAGCAGCGCAGCGCCACCGCGCTGGCCGACACGCTTGGCGAACGCCTGCAGGCCAGTGAGACCGACCTTGCCACGCGCTGGCGTTCGGCCGCCGAAGAACAACAGCGGGCCAACTGCGAACTGGCACAGCACAACGACCAGGCCTGGCGCGCGGCGCTGGAGGCCCACAAGCAGCAGACCGAACGCCTGCTGCTGGGCATGAGCGCGGCCAGCGAGCGGCTGCAGGCGCAGATCGCCGATGGCGATGCGCAGCGCATGGCGAGCCTGGGCCAGGCATTTGCCGATATCGCCACGCAGGCCGGCGCGCAGTGGCAGCGCGATGGCGAACAGGCGGCGCAGCGCCAGCGGCAGGTCTGCGAAGCGCTGGAAGACGCGGCCAGGCGCATCAGCGAAGACGCACGCGCGCAGGCAGCGGCGACCATCGGCGAGATCGCCCGCCTGCTGGACGCGGCGGCCGAAGCACCGCGTGCGGCCACCGAGGTGGTCGCCGAACTGCGCCAGCGCCTGTCCGACAGCATGGTGCGCGATACCGCCATGCTGGAGGAACGCGCACAACTGCTGGAAACGGTGGGCACGCTGATGGAGACCATCACGCTGGCATCGTCGCAACAGCGCACCGCGGTGGACGGGCTGATCGAAGGCGCATCGGCGCTGATGCAGCGGGCCGGCGAGCGTTTCGGCGA
>JAFAFF010000364.1 GCA_023423605.1 Pseudomonadota bacterium | reverse complement strand
GCCCAGGAAGTGGGTGCGCGCGACGATTTCCTGCCCCGGATAACAGCCCTTCTTCACGCTGTAGCCGTTCAGTCGATCCAGCCCGAGCTGCTGCGGCGTCCACTGCTCGCGCTGGCCCGCGTCAAGGCGCGGCAATCCGAAGCGCAGGTCTGCCTGCCTCCAGGCTTCGCGGAATCGCGCATCGGCCGATGGCTCGCTCTCGGCGGCATCGGCCACGTCAGCGCGAAGGCGCATCACCCGCGGCAGCGCGTCGCCGCCCATGTCCAGTTCCAGCGCGCCATCGGCAGAAACGGCGATCGCTGCGCTGGCGGCACTTTCCGGTGCGGTGAAGGCGCCGGTGACCTGCAGGTCGTCGCGCAGGGCGATGGTGACCTTGCGGCGGAAGACGAAGCGTCGCAGTTGCGAACCAATCTCATCAGCATCGCCGTCGGCGAACACCAGCAGCAGTTCGTCGGGCGAACGCCGGATGAGCTGGAACACCGCGATGGTGCGGCCTTTGGCCGTCAGCCATGTGCTCCATTGCCAATGGTTGTCGGCCAGCGCCTGTACGTCGCTGGAGAACTGCGCATGCGCGAATGCCACCGCGTCGGGCCCGGAAAGCGCCAGCACCTGGCGGTCGTCCAGCAGCGGATATCCGGGGAAAACAAGGGAAAGGTTGTCAGGCACGTGAACGAGGTCTAGAATTTGTGCGTTGCGAGACCACTGATGATAGGCCAAACAACCCCCACTCCCGACACCGTACCTGAAGCCCCGCTGGACCCGAAGGCGCCCGCGCCCGAAAGCATGCCTGCGGAACAGAAGGAATACGGTGGCCGCGGCGGACTCGATCCGGTGCGGTACGGCGATTGGGAGAAAAACGGACGCTGCATCGATTTCTGATCAGCATTGAGCCAACGCGGCATTGCGCCGCCCAGCCGAGACAACGAGCCCAGCGAATGGCGACCAGAGAACGTCCCCTTTCCCCGCACCTGCAGGTGTATCGCTGGCAGATCCAGATGGCCACCTCGATCCTGCATCGAGCCACGGGCATCTTTCTGTCTGTTGGAGCCCTGATCATTGCCGGCGGCCTGCTCGCCCTGATGATGGGCCCCGAATCCTGGACCTGCTTCACCGACCATGCCGGGGCCTGGTACGGCAAGCTGTTCCTGTTCGCATGGACCTGGTCCTTCGCCTACCACCTGTGCAACGGCATCCGCCACATCGTCCAGGACTTCGCGATCGGTTTCAGCATCCCGGCTTTCGTGCGCAGCAGCTGGCTGTCGGTCGTCGCCTCGCTGGTGATCACCGCCATCGTCTGGGCCTATGTCCTGGTTTCCGGAGGTGCCGCATGAGCCGTTACCGTACGCCGCTGAAGAACGTCCGCGGACTGGGCGCCGCCAAGACCGGCACCGAGCATTTCGTGCACCAGCGCCTGACCGCCACCGCGCTGGTCGCGCTGTCGATCTGGTTCCTGGTGTTCGTGCTGAGCCTGCTCGGTGCCGACTACGTGACCGCCACCGCCGCCGTGGCCAGGCCATGGAATGCCATCCTCATCGTCGGTTTCCTGGTGGCCATGTTCTGGCACGCGCAGATCGGCCTGCAGGTGGTGCTGGAAGATTACATCCACAATTCGCTGCTGGCCCTGGCGCTGCAGACCACGGTGAAGTTCATTGCCGTGCTCGGCGCGATCGTCAGTGTTTTTGCGGTCACCCGCATTGCGCTCGGCGTTGCCTGACTCCAGGCACCAAGACAGGAATCCAGATTAGATGTCCGCTTACAAGATCACTGAACACAAGTACGACATGGTCGTGGTGGGCGCCGGCGGTGCCGGCCTGCGTGCCACGTTCGGCCTGGCCGCCAAGGGCCTGCAGACCGTGTGCCTGACCAAGGTCTTCCCGACCCGTTCGCACACCGTCGCCGCCCAGGGCGGCATTTCGGCCGCGCTCGGCAACATGGGCGAGGACGACTGGCGCTACCACTTCTACGACACCATCAAGGGCTCGGACTGGCTGGGCGACCAGGACGCCATCGAGTACATGTGCCGCGAGGCGATCCCGGCGATCATCGAGCTGGAACACTATGGCGTGCCGTTCAGCCGTACCGAAGAAGGCAAGATCTACCAGCGCCCGTTCGGTGGCATGACCACCAAGTACGGCGAAGGCCCGGCGGCGCAGCGCACCTGCGCGGCGGCCGACCGTACCGGCCACGCCATGCTGCACACGCTGTACCAGCAGTCGCTGAAGCACGATGCGCGCTTCATGATCGAGTACTTCGCGCTGGACCTGATCTTCGACGAAGAGGGTGCCTGCCGCGGCGTGCTGGCGCTGGACATGGCCGAAGGCTCGCTGCACCTGTTCCGCGCCCAGGGCGTGGTGCTGGCCACCGGCGGTTATGGCCGCGCGTACTTCAGCGCCACCTCGGCGCACACCTGCACCGGTGACGGCGGCGGCCTGGCCATGCGCGCCGGCATCGCCATGCAGGACATGGAGTTCGTGCAGTTCCATCCGACCGGCATCTACGGCGCCGGCTGCCTGATCACCGAAGGCGTGCGCGGCGAAGGCGGCATCCTGCGCAACAGCAGCGGCGAGCGCTTCATGGAGCGCTACGCACCGCACTACAAGGATCTTGCATCGCGCGACGTGGTCGCCCGTTCGATGACCGTGGAAATCCGCGAAGGCCGCGGCGTCGGCGAGCACAAGGACCACATCCTGCTCGACCTGACCCACCTCGGCCCGGGCGTGATCGACGAGAAGCTGCCGGGCATCGCCGAAAGCGCGCGCATCTTCGCCGGCGTGGACGTGCACAAGCAGCCCATTCCGGTCATCCCCACCGTGCACTACAACATGGGCGGCATCCCCACCAACTTCCATGGCGAAGTGGTGCGCAAGGATGGCGACAATCCGGATGCGGTCATTCCGGGCCTGTATGCCATCGGCGAAGCCGCATGCGTTTCGGTGCACGGGGCCAACCGCCTGGGTTCCAACTCGCTGCTGGACCTGGTGGTGTTCGGTCGTGCGGTGGCCAACCGCTGCGCCGAGACCATCAAGCCGGGCGCGACGCACAAGCCGCTCGCATCGGATGCCTGTGACAAGGCGCTGGGCCTGCTGGACAAGCTGCGCAACGCCAATGGCGATACCCCGACCTCGGTGATCCGCGACAACATGCAGCGCACCATGCAGGCCGATGCGGCGGTGTTCCGCACCAGCCAGACGCTGAAGGAAGGCTGCGAGAAGATGGCGCAGGTGTTCGATTCGTTCCAGGACGTGAAGGTTTCCGACCGTTCGCTGGTGTGGAACTCGGACCTGATCGAAACCTACGAGCTGAACAACCTGCTGCTCAACGCGGTGGCGACCATCAACTCGGCCGAGCAGCGCAAGGAAAGCCGCGGTGCGCACGCGCACGAGGATTACCCGGAACGCGACGACGTCAACTGGCACAAGCACACGCTGGTCACCGTCGACGACAAGGGCAAGTGCAGCTTCGACTACCGCCCGGTGCACATGTACACGCTGACCGACGAGGTTGCCGTGGTGCCGCCGAAGCCGCGCGTGTACTGATCGCGTCCCCCGCCTACCATGCAATCCGCGCCGCCACGGCGCGGGCCGCCTGAGCCAACGAGAGCAGCCATGGCCGAGTTTTCCCTGCCGAAGAATTCAAAGATCACGAAGGGCAAGCACTTCCCCGCCACCGGCGGCGCGAAGAACGTGCGCACCTTCAAGGTCTACCGCTGGAGTCCGGATGACGACAGCAATCCGCGTACCGATACCTACGAGATCGACCTGGATGCGTGCGGGCCGATGGTCCTGGACGCGCTGATCAAGATCAAGAACGAGATCGATCCGACGCTGACCTTCCGCCGTTC
>JAFAFF010000339.1 GCA_023423605.1 Pseudomonadota bacterium | reverse complement strand
CCATCATCGGTGCCGGCTCGGCATCGGGCGGCACCATGGACGCATCCAACCTGATCAAGCCGGCATTGGCCTCGGGCGAGCTGCGCTGCATCGGTTCGACCACGTTCCAGGAATACCGCGGCATCTTCGAGAAGGATCGCGCATTGGCGCGCCGCTTCCAGAAGATCGACATCGTGGAACCGACCGTGGGCGAAACCTACGAGATCCTGCAGGGCCTGAAGGGCAAGTATGAAGCGCACCACGGCGTGACCTACGCCGACGACGCGCTGCAGGCGGCGGTGGACCTGTCGGTGAAGCACATCGGCGACCGTCTGCTGCCCGACAAGGCCATCGACGTGATCGACGAGGCCGGTGCCCGCCAGCGCCTGCTGCCCGAAGGCGAGCGCAAGGAGCTGATCGACATCGAGGAGATCGAGTCGATCGTGGCGCGCATGGCGCGCATTCCGGCCAAGCAGGTCAGCGCTACCGACAAGGATGTGCTGCAGCACCTGGAGCGCAACCTGAAGATGGTGATCTTCGGCCAGGATCCGGCCATCGAGACGCTGTCCTCGGCGATCAAGCTGGCGCGGTCCGGGCTGGCCAATCCGGAAAAGCCGATCGGCAACTTCCTGTTCGCCGGCCCCACCGGCGTCGGCAAGACCGAGGTGACCAAGCAGCTGGCGCTGCAGTTGGGCATCGAACTGGTGCGTTTCGACATGTCCGAATACATGGAGGCGCATTCGATCAGCCGCCTGATCGGTGCACCTCCGGGCTATGTCGGCTTCGACCAGGGCGGCCTGCTGACCGAAAAGATCGTCAAGACACCGCACTGCGTGCTGTTGCTGGACGAGATCGAAAAGGCGCACCCGGACATCTTCAACATCCTGTTGCAGGTGATGGACCGTGGCGTGCTGACCGACACCAATGGCCGCGAGGCCAATTTCAAGAACGTGGTGCTGGTGATGACCACCAATGCCGGTGCCACCCAGGCGTCGCGCCGTTCGATCGGTTTCACCAAGCAGGACCATGCCACCGACGCGATGGAGACCATCCGCCGCAGCTTCACCCCGGAGTTCCGCAACCGCCTGGATGCGGTGGTGCAGTTCCAGCCGCTGGGCTTCGAACACATCCTGCGCGTGGTGGACAAGTTCATCATCGAACTGGAAATGCTGCTGCAGGAAAAGCACGTCAGCCTGTCGGCCACGCCAACCGCGCGCGACTGGCTGGCCCAGCACGGCTTCGATCCGCTGATGGGTGCCCGGCCGATGGCCCGCGTCATCCAGGACCGCGTCAAGCGTCCGCTGGCCGACGAACTGCTGTTCGGCAAGCTGATCGATGGCGGCAAGGTCACCATCGACGTACGCGACAACGAACTGGTGGTGGAAACCTTCGCCGAACCGGAAAAGCTGCTGCCAGCGACAGTGGAGTAAATCACCCCCGGTGGGGACGACCTGGGGGGTGACCCCCAGGTGGGTACCAAGCTGGTGGGTACCGAGCTGGTGGGTACCGAGCTGGTGGGTACCGAGCTGGTGGGTGACGACCGTTGGTCGTCACTCCCCAAACCCCCAAAGCCAACGCCAAAAGGCCAGCTCGATGGCTGGCCTTTCCTGCCGACGCCTGGGCGCCAGACCGCTTACTTCATGCGGTAGGTGATACGGCCCTTGGTCAGGTCGTACGGGGTCATTTCAACCTTGACCCGGTCACCGGTGAGAATGCGGATGTAGTTCTTGCGCATGCGGCCGGAAATATGGGCAATGATCTCATGGCCATTTTCGAGGCGGACGCGGAAAGTCGTGTTCGGCAGCGTCTCGCTGACGGTGCCTTCGAACTCGATGGAATCGTCTTTCGACATGTAGTCCTGTGCGGTTCAGAGAACGGCCACTGGGGCCTAAGGCGCAGTATTTTACCCGCACGCCGATCGTTTTGCAAAGATTGTGTTAACCGTCAATCAGTTGCCGCGCGGGGCAGCGCCCGACGGATACGGTCCAGCTGCCATCGGTCCCGGGAAGCAGGACCGCCTCGCGGACATGCGCCAGGAATGCGTCGCGTGGCCAATGCCGGGCGCCCATCCGCAGCAGGTGCGGATTCTCCACCTGCGCATCCAGCAGGGGGATGCCCCAGCCGGACAGCAGCCGCCCCAGTGCCGCCAGCGCCACCTTGGAACCGCCGCTGGCGCCGCTGAACATGCTCTCGCCGAAGAACATGCGGCCGATGCCTACTCCGTAGATGCCGCCAACCAGTTGGTCCTCATCCCACACTTCAAGCGAATGGGCGAACCCCAGTGCGTGCAGTGCAAGATAGGCGTCGATCATCGCCGCGCCGATCCATGTGCCGTCCTGGCCAGGCCGCGGCGCCTGCGCGCAGGCACGCATCACCTGTTCGAAGGCGGTGTCGGCAGTGACGGTCCAGCCCAGCCCGCGCAGCTGGCGGCGGAAGCGGCTGGACAGGTGCACGCCATCGGTGCGGAACACCATGCGCGGATCCGGCGACCACCACAGGATCGGCTCGCCCTCGCTGAACCACGGGAAGATTCCGCCGGCATAGGCGTTGAGCAGCCGCACCGGGCTCAGGTCGCCGCCGATGGCGAGCAGTCCGTCCGGATGGCGCAGGGCCGTTTCGGCGGGCGGAAACGGCGCATCGGCGGCATCGTCCAGGCGCCATGGCAGGCGCCTGCTCATGCGCCATCGTTCCGGAACGGGGAGTGCTCCAGCAGCGCATGCCGGTAGCGAGCGACATCGGCGCGCTCGTGCGCGCACCAGTCGCCCAGCGCCTCGGCGAATTCGTGTTCGGCCATCCAGTGGCGGCTGCGCACGAACGTGGGCAGGAAGCCGCGCGCCAGCTTGTGCTCGCCCTGGGCACCCGGCTCGAAGCGGGTGAGTCCTTCGCGCAGGCAGTAGTCGATGCCCTGGTAATAACAGGCTTCGAAATGCAGGCCGGGCAGGGGGGCGCCGCCCCAGTAACGTCCATACAGCGTGTCGCCACCACGCAGGCACAGGGCGCCGGCAATCGCCTGGCCCTCCTGTTCGGCCAGGAACAGCACCAGCCCGCGGCCGAGGTGGACGGCCAGATGACGCAGGAATGCCGCGGTGAGCGCCGGCGCGTTGCCGTATTCCAGGAACGTCTGCAGGTAGAAGCGGTACATCGCCTGCAGATCGGCGCGGCTGGCCTGGGCGCCATGTACCACCCGGAAGCTGATGCCCTGCCGCGCCACCTTCGCGCGTTCCTGGCGGATGTTCTTCCGATGCTTGTGGTTCATCGCGGCCAGGAAGTCGTCGAAACTGCGCCAGTGGCCCGGGTTGTGCCATTGGAACTGGACGTCCTGGCGCAGCAGCCAGTCGTCGCCGAAGGCCTTGTCATCGGCGGCGGTGTGGAAATTGATATGGGCCGAGGACAGTTCGCGCCCCCGAAGCCGGTCCAGCAGCGCCGGCAGCAGGGCAGCGCGTAACGTTTCGTGACGGGCCAGCAGGCGCGGCCCGGTGACCGGCGAATAAGGCACTGCGCCCAGCCATTTCGGATAGTAGTCGCGGCCATGGCGCGCGTAGGCATTGGCCCAGGCGTGATCGAACACGAACTCGCCGTGGGAATTTCGCTTCAGGTAGCCGGGAATGGCACCGACCAGCGCGCCGTCCTCCCACAGCGTGAAGTGCTGCGGTTGCCATCCCCATTCCTCGCGCAGGCAGCCGTGCTGTTCAAGACCGGCAAGGAACGCATGGCTGACGAAGGGGTTGCGACCGTCGTGGAGGGCGTCCCATTGGGTCGCGGGGATAGAGGACAGGTCATCGGTGAATCGCGCTTCAAGCATGGCGACAGGATAGGGCAGGTTGCGCCCGTGTGTGCGGCGGCAGGCATTCGGACCGGCATGCGGAAGACCTGCCGCATCGTCCAAACGAGCTTCATCGGAAATGCGTAACGGGAGATTGCCGGAACTGTCTGGTGGTTCAAGGCCGCGCCGTCCGCCGCGCAACACACTTCCCTGGACGGCCGATGGTGGCCGTTGTTCATGGAAAGGGGAGGAAGGGGCAATGAAAAGGAATCATCCGTGGCGTATGGCCACCAACGGCATGATCGTGGCCGGGGCTGTTGCGTTTGCCTGCGTCTCCGGCGCAGGAGCAGGCGAGGTGCCGGTGCGCGATGCCGGGCTTGATGCACTGCTGACACAGGAGGCGCAGCGCTACATAGACAGATTCCCGCGTCTGAGGGAACAGGCTCGGAATATCGAAGTGACAGTGCGGGCAGACCTCGCGAGCAGGCGGATTGTCGTCGATCTGGGGGCAGGAGCGCTTCCCGATGAGGACGATGGTCGAATTGAGCGCTTCGAACAGGAGCTCGGTGGAATCGTGGACTATTTCGCCAGAGAGGCGGGACTGACCGAGCCTGAAGGGATTCGCATCCTCTATGAAGGGAAAGAGTTCAAGGATTACTTCCCATATGAAGGGGAAGAGCAGGTCCGGCATCGCATGGAGCCTCGTGCGGCAGCCGGCCTGGTGGTTGTTTCCGCGAGTCATGGCCTATATCGCCATCATCCCGGACTGGATTGGCGTTTCCAAAGGCCGCTGATCAACAGCATCCGCGAGGACGAGATCACCCCCGCATATGGCGACATGCTTGAATCACTGCTTGAGGAACGAAGCGAAATGACGGTAAGACGGGCTCGCAGCCGGGAGTCGAGTGATCACGATGAGGCAGCACAGCCATGGTGGAAAATGTCTTCGAGATACCACCTCAAGGCGCTATATCCTGAAGAGCCAGGCATATGGCACTCGTTGCCAAATAGCACGGATGGCGATCGCGAGATAAAGGAAGACATCAGGGCCAGGCCCAAGTATGCCAACTTCATAAAAGCTGATGGACTGATCAGCCTTCATACGAACGGCAGTGATAACGGTTCAGTAAGAGGTGCTGAAGTTTATTATCACCAGGACAAGCCAGAGGACCGGGCGCTGGCCGACAATATGCTTTGTTACATGAAGGAGATCGTCCTGGCACAACAAGGATATGAGGCTTTCCCTTTTCGCGGGCCAGCAAAGGCCGGTCGCCATGGCGAAAATCGTATCGGAGTAATGCCTTCAGTCATTGTGGAAGTCGCCTATCACTCAAATACAGAGGATGCACTCGCCCTCCAGGATCCCGCTTTCCGAACCGCAGCGATGAAGGGCGTGGAGAAGGGTTACCGGCTATGGCGCGAAGGGAAGGCCTGCATCCCGCTCGCCCTCCAGCGCGTCACCGACATCACCCTGCCACCGCATACGGTTGGCGACGTGGAGGTCCATTTCGAGGGCCATCCCCGTTTCCCGGTCACCATGGAGATAACACTGCTGGACTGCCCGCAGGGCTCGACCTGCGATGGCGGACAGGAGGTGCGAAGGAAGCCGCAGGACTCTCCGCTGACCTTCGAAATCGAATGCGGTCGCGGCGATCACACGCGCACATCGTTGTGGCAGACGGTGCTGCGCGATGACGATGGCGTGGCCAGCAAGCCAGTCAAACACCGGCTCACCTGCACCGGTCCTGCCGCTGCCAGCCATGGGCGCACGCAGGCGCGCGGAGGCCGCCACGCCGGCAGGATCGGGATGTGGTGATCCTCATCCCGATGGACCTGGCGTCAGGGTGTCCGGCGCCAGGCCTGCAGTGCCGCTCTCAGCCGGCCTTGCCCTGCGCGTCCAGGTAACGCTCGGCATCCAGCGCGGCCATGCAGCCGAAGCCGGCCGAGGTGATGGCCTGCCGGTAGTGCTGGTCGGCCACGTCACCGGCGGCGAACACGCCTTCCACCGAGGTCTGGGTGGCGTTGCCGCCCAGGCCCGAACGGATTTCCAGGTAGCCGTTGTTCATCGCCAACTGGCCGTCGAACAACTGGGTGTTCGGGTGGTGGCCGATGGCCACGAAGAAGCCATGCGCGTCGATGTCGCGGGTGCTGCCGTCCAGGGTCGACTTCACGCGCACACCGGTCACGCCGGCATCGTTGCCCAGCACCTCGTCC
>JAFAFF010000289.1 GCA_023423605.1 Pseudomonadota bacterium | reverse complement strand
TGGTCTTCTGGTCGTCGCTGGCATCGCCGATGTCGAATGCGCCCAGGCGCGCATCCCAGGCGTCCTGTGCGCGGCTGGCGACCTGTTCCAGCGTGTCGTCGGCAGCCAGTTCCAGGGCCAGGTTGTGTCGCGCCTGCTCTACGGAAATCAATGAAGTGGCGATACGCATGTGAACCCTGCGATCGCTGCCGGCATCGAACTTGATGTAACCGGTGGGGCGACCGGTATCGATGCGGCCACTGCTGCGCCACGGGCGGTCGAAGGTCGCCACCACGTACATGCGCGTGGCGCCGTTGGACAGCCCGCTGCGAACGTCGGTATGCCCGGACAGCGTCTGCGAAGCCGCATCCAGGGTCAGCCCACCGCGTGCATCGACATTGTCGAACAACAGGTTGGCATCGCCATCCTGCGGGAATTCGAAGCGGAACACGGCGGCATGGTCGGTCGGCGCGATGGCGGCCGCGATGCCATTGTCGAAGCGCACGTCGTAGCGATAGGGGCGTGCGGTTTCCTGGTCATGGGAAAACGCCAGCGCGCGCTTGCCACGATCCGCTTCGGGCACGCCACGCGCACTCGATGGCATCACCTGGAAGGTCTGCCGGTCGCCCATCCACGGGCTGGGCTGATGACTGAGCCCCAGCGCCTGCAGGCGCGGGCGGTTGCGGTCGTCGTTGTGTTCGTTCCAGCGGTACAGCCAGTTCAGGGCGCTGGCATCGGTCACCGGGGTCCAGAAGTTGAAGCCGTGCGGCACGGCGGTGGCCGGGAAGTTGTTGCCGCGCGAGAAACGCCCGTTGGACTGCGTGCCGCGCGTGGTCAGCACCCAGTCGGACGCGCGCTGTGGTTGAACGCGCGCGACCGGTTGCAGGCGTACGTCGTCGATCCAGCCGGAAACGGGCGCACCGGCGGCACTGGCCACCTCCAGTTCCACGGCCACCACGCGTCGTCCCTTCAACCCGGGCACATCACCCAGACGAACGGATTTGCGCGCCCATTGCTGCGGATACAGGGTCCTTGAATCGCCCTGTGCCGCTGCGCCCAGCGCCACGCCATGCTGGTCGCGTGCGGTGCTGGTGGAAACCCGCTGGCCGTCATCGAGCAGCAGGTCCAGCGATACGTAGGTGGAGGCAACGGTGTCGCCCTCCACGATTTCCGGCAGCACCATCCAGGACAGGGTGGTGTCGTCCTCGATGCGCTGGTCGGCATCCAGCAGCCGCTGCCGGGCCACGCCGCCAGGCCCGGCATAGTGCAGGGCGCGCAGACCGCTGTAGCCCATGCCGGCCCGCGCCGTGTACGGGTCCTGTGGGCCATCGCCGATGCGCAGCTGCAGCGGACCCTGCCCGCTGGCAACCGGGGCCGGTTCGCCGCGTTCGAACGAGGTCTCCAGCGCTGCCGCATGGGCGGCCGGAGCGACCAGTAGGGCCAGCACGAGGGCGAGCGCGAGGGGTAACGGCGCGCGACGCGCGCGGCAGGATACGGACGGGGTCATTGCGTTCTCCTCCCAGAGCAACCGGATCATCCTGCAACACGCATGTTGGCGCTGACAAGTGAATTTAGTTCGATCTAATGCTGCAAAAAGGTTTCATTACGAAATATTGACAGCGTGCTTTGGATCGATTTAAAAGAGGCCCGGACATCGCCATCGATACATCGCCACGCCCGCCCCACCTGCGCGCCGCCCCCCGCCGGCCGCTGGATCGCCTTCCATTCCAGGAGAGATGCCAGATGAAGCACAGGTTGTTGCCGTTGTTGATTTCGTCCGTCCTGATCGCGCCCTTGGCGGCCCATGCGCAGGCCGTCGCGGAAACCGCCAGCGCTGAAGACCAGGCCGCCGCCAGCAGGCCTCGCCAGCTCGATGCGGTGCAGGTCACCGGTTCGTTGATTCCGCGGGCGCAGGTCGAAGGGCCTTCGCCGGTCACCACCATCACCGCCGAGCAGATCCAGGCGCAGGGCTTCACCACCGTGTTCGACGCGCTGCGTTCGCTGCCGGTATCCAATGGATCGGTGCAGGATTCGCAGGGCACCGGTTTCTACACGCCGGGCGCCAAGACCATCAGCCTGTTCGGGCTGGATCCCAGCTACACACTCACCCTCATCAACGGCCGTCCCATCAACAGTTATCCGCTGGCCTACAACGGCAACACCAGCATCGCGGATATCGCCAACATCCCGCTCGGGATGGTGGAACGCATCGACGTGCTGACCGGCGGGCAGTCCTCGGTATATGGCTCCTCGGCCGTGGCCGGCGTGGTCAACATCGTGCTCAAGGACCGCGTGGAAGGCACCCACCTGCGTTACCGCGTGGGCGGCTACAGCCAGGGCGGCGGCTCCAGCCAGCGCTTCAGCTTCAGCAGCGGCCAGAGCTTCGGCAACCTGGATCTGAGCTATGGCCTGGAGTACACCAACCAGAAGGCCATCCATGCCTTCAACCGCAGCAGCATCGACAGCGTCGACGACAACCCGACCGGTCCCCAAGACCCGTCGCGCACCTTCCTGCGCATGCAGATGGCACCCAATGCCTACATCGATCCGGGCGCGGCCACCTGCGCGCCATTGGCGGGGCTGTTCGGCGGCAGCACGGTATACGCGCACCGCGACATCGACGGCGGTGGTTACTACTGCGGCAGCCCGGAGAACGTCGGCACGGCCACGCTGTACAACACCAGCCAGGACGTCAACGCCACCACGTTCCTGCGCTACCACCTGACCCCGGAGACCGAGCTGTATTCGGACATCCTGTTCGGTTTCAGCCGCCCCACCTACAGCGGCGGCAGTCCGTTCTGGAGCAAGACCTTCTACAACCAGTCCAGCGGCCAGTATGAGCAATGGCAGCGCATCTATGCGCCGGAGGAAGTGGGCCTGGATGCCAAGGACCAGCGTGTCTACACGCGCTCGCTGAACGTTACCGCCGGCGTGCGCGGTGCGCTGGGTGGCTTCGACTACGACGTGTACGCCAACCGCTCCAGCACCGACGTGACCCGAAAATCCACCGATTTCCTGGCCCGCAACGGCGTGGACGACTACTACCTCGGGCCGATGCTGGGCATGCAGGACGGATATGAGGTCTACGCACCGGATCTGTCCCGGCTGTACCAGCCGATCACCCGCGGGCAGTACGACAGCTTCAGCGGCCTCAACCGCGCAGCCTCCAGCGCATCGCGCACGGCGGTCACCGCGCTGCTCACCCATACCGCGTTGTTCAGCATGCCGGCCGGCGATGTCGGCTTCGCGTTGATCGCGCAGGGGCAGCGCGAGAAGTTCTTCAACCAGTCGGCCGACCCCGATGCCGGCGTGCTGTTCCGCGGCCAGACCGGCGGCACCTCGGCCGAAGGCCAGCGCGACCTGTACGCGCTGGGTGCCGAACTGCAGGTGCCGATCATCGATACCTTCAGCGCCAACCTGTCCGGACGCTATGACAAATATTCGCTGCAGGGCGGCGGTGGCAACGGCAAGGCGACCTGGAAGCTCGGCCTGGAGTACCGCCCGGTGGAATCGCTGCTGCTGCGTGGCAGCTACGCCACCGCGTTCCGCTCGCCGGACATGTTCTACCTGTTCTCGCGCGAAAGCAGCGGCTACACCACCAACACCGACCTCTACCAATGCCGGCAGGCCGGCTACACCTCGGACAATTTCGATGAGTGCGCGCAGTCGGGCCTGGCGGTGCTGTCGTCCAGCACCGGCAACCGCGACCTGAAGGACATCACCGCGCGCACCTTCACCTATGGCGTGGTGTGGTCGGCGCTGGACAACGCACTGAGCGTTTCGGTGGATTTCAACTCGGTCACCATCGAAAACGAAGTGCGCATCCTGGGCACCGACAGCATCCTGGATACCGAGGCCAACTGCCGACTGGGGGTTTCGGAAAACGGGCAGACCCGCTTCGACATCAGTTCACCCACCTGCCAGCAGGTGCTGGGCCAGGTGCAGCGCAAGCCCGCCACCGATCCGCTCAATCCCAACGGCGTGGACAAGGTGTTCTCCTATCCGATCAACATCGCCAGCCAGCGCCAGACCGGCGTGCAGGCCGCACTGGACTACCGCTGGGCGACGCAGAACGCAGGCGATTTCTCGCTCAACGCCGGTTACTACCGGTCGCTGAAGCACACCACCCAGGACAAGGAGGGCGATCCGGTCCATGACCAGCTGTGCTGCGCCAATTCCAACGAGCTGCAGCACCGCACCACCCTGGGCGTGAACTGGAACCGCGGGCCGTTCAGCGCCAGCGCGTACGGCGTGCGCAACGCACCGACCTGGAACCAGGAGGGCGAGCGGCGCGATATCGGTCCATGGACGACCTGGAACGCCACCGTCGGCTACCGCATCAATGAACTGGCCAGCCTGTTGCTGACGGTCAACAACGTGACCGACGAGATGCCGCCGATCGACCGCAGCAACGGCAACTGGCCGTTCTATGACCAGGGGATCTACAACGCCTTCGGGCGCTCGGCCTTCCTGGAACTGTCGCTGGATTTCCAGTAATCCCCGATCCGGCAATCCCCGGCACGGCACCTTCCGGCCCGCCCCGGCAGCCCGGGGCCGCCGGCAGTGGGGGGCGAGGCGCTGGCCTGCTAGAATCGCCCCATCCGTTTTCCCTTCGCAGATGTCCGCCGCCATGAGCCATACCGCCACCGCTCCCGCCAACGCCGAAAAGCGTTACACCGTGCACCGCAGCGACCTGCCGCTGAGCTGCCCGACCCCGGAGATGGCGCTGTGGAATTCGCATCCGCGCGTGTACCTGCCCATCGAAGACGAGCCCAACCGCGAAGCGAAGTGCGCCTATTGCGGCGCCGTGTTCGTGCTGGCCGACTGAGCGGACACCCCTGCCGATGCGCCGATTGACCGTGGTGCAGTTGCTGCCGGCGCTGCATTCCGGCGGCGTCGAGCGTTCGACACTGGAAATCGCCGCGGCACTGGTCCAGGCCGGTCATCGCGCCTTGGTGGTCTCGGCAGGCGGACGCCTGGTGGAGCCGCTGCTGGCCAGCGGTGCCGAACATCTCACCCTGGACATCGGCCGCAAATCACTGCTGACCCTGCGGCACATGCCCACGCTGCGGCGCCTGTTCGCGGAAATCGACGCGGACATCGTGCATGCGCGTTCGCGGCTGCCGGCCTGGCTGGGCCTGAAAGCGGTGCAGGCGTTGCCGGCCGGGCGTCGCCCGCACTGGGTGACCACCGTGCACGGCCTGAATTCGCCCGGCCGCTACAGCGCGGTGATGACCACCGGTGAGCGGGTGATCTGTGTGTCCGATACCGTGCGCGAATTCGTGCAGCGCCATTATCCAGCGGTGCCGGCCGGGCGCCTGCAGGTGATTCCGCGTGGCGTCGATACCGCGCAGTTCCCGCGCGTGGCGCGCAATGATCGCCGGCCACGGATGGCATTGGGCAAGGATCATCCCTGGCTGCTCGATGCCGAGGGGCCGGTGCTGCTGCTGCCGGGACGTGGCACGCGGCTGAAGGGCCACGCGCATGCCCTGCGCCTGCTGTCGGCTCTGCGCACCGCAGGCAGTGCGGCGCAGCTGTGGATGCTGGGCAGTGACGAACCGGGACGCGGCGCCTACGTGGAGGAGCTGCGCCAGCAGGCCCGCATGCTGGGCGTGGATGCAGCGCTGCACGTCAGCCCGCCCACCTCGCGCATTGCCGAAGCGTACGCCGCCAGCGATCTGGTCCTGCAGCTTTCCGACAAGCCGGAAGCGTTCGGTCGCACGGTGGTGGAAGCCATCGCTGTCGGCCGTCCGGTGCTGGGCTGGGACCACGGCGGCGTCGGCGAACTGCTGCGGCGGTTGCAGCCTTCCGGGGCGGTACCTCTGGGTGATGCCGCTGCGCTGGGTGAACGCGCGCTGGCCCTGCTTGCCGATCCTCCTGCGCTGCCCTCGCGTATCCCGTATACGCTGCAGGCCATGCAGCGCGACACACTCCGCCTCTATGCCAACCTTGCCGGCTGATCCTGTCCGCCCGGTGCGCGATGATCGCGCCGGCCACTGGGCGCCCTGGTGGGTGCTGGCCTTCGTGGCGTTGTGGCCGCTGCCCGGCATCGCCGAAGGCGTGCTGGTGCTGGGCGCGCTGTATGCCGCCACGCGCATGGTCATGCGCCGGCTGCAGGGCCGGCCGCATCTGCTGGGTCCTGCGGCGTGGGCACTCACCAGCATCCTGTTCCTGGGTTACTGGCTGCCGCAGGCGTTCTCGGCGCTGGATGCGGTGGACCCGGCGGCCGCATGGACGAAGGCCGCAGCGGGACTGCGCTATCTGCCCTTCATGTGGCTGGTGGCGATCGCTGTGGCGACGCCGCAGCGCCGCGCGCGAACCTTGAATGGCCTGGCGCTGATCACGGCGGCATGGACGCTGGATGCGCTGGTGCAGGCACTGGCCGGCACCAGCCCATGGTTCTGGTCGCTGGACCAGCTCAAGCATCTGGCCAGCGGGCACGGCCTGTGCAGCCCGGAAGAGGCCGCATTGGCCGACCGCCTCAGTGGCGTGCTGGGCCCATGCAATCTCAAATTCGGCCAGGTGCTGGCCAGCCTGTCGCCGTTCCTGCTGCTGCCGGTGGCAACGCGCTTCGGTCGTGGAGGGTGGCTGCTGGCCAGTGCAGCGGTGGGCGTGGTGCTGTTGCTGGCCGGCTCGCGGGCATCGTGGATCACCTTCGCGCTGGTGGTGCTGTACAGCGGCTGGCGCCTTCTCGGCGCACGCCAGCTGCTGCTGCTGTCATTGCTCGGCCTGGCGGTCGCGGCGGGGCTGGCAGCCACCGTGCCACAGCTGCGCGAACGCGTGGCGCGCACCGCGCAGGCCTGGCAGGGCCATGAGGATGGCATGGAGCAGGCGCTGTCCGGTCGCGGGCGCATCTGGGCGGCCGCCGGTTGCATGATCCAGGCGCATCCCATCAACGGCGTTGGCGCGCGGGGTTTCCGCGATGCCTGGCCGGCCTGCGATCCGCAGGCTGGGCAGCAGGGCGTATGGGGTGAAGGTCCCGCGTTGCACGCTCATCAGATCGTGCTGGAAATCCTCGCAGAAACCGGTGTACTGGGCCTGCTGCTATGGCTGGCAGCCTTCGCGCAGGCGTGGCGGGCGTGGCGGTTCGCGCCGCCGCAGGCGCGGGAGCGTGCGCGCCCGGCCATGCTGGCGCTGGTGGTCACGGTGTTTCCGCTCAATACCCATCTGGCGTTCCACTCCACCTTCTGGGGTGGCCTGACGGTGCTGCTGGCGGCGCTGTACGCGGGCAGCCTGCTGGCGCGGGACGAGGTGCCGACGCCTGCCAACGCATCGTAGAGCCGGGCTCTGCCCGGCTGATGTTCATCGCGCAGCGGGGCAGAGCCCCGCTCTACAGCCCGGCTGATCGTCAACCGGATTCACCGACGCCGCTGGCGGGCCTCAACGGTAATAATCGCTGCGTCCGCCCGGTTGCCGCTTGAAGCGGCGGTGGATCCACAGGTACTGCTCCGGTGCCTCGCGCACCATCTGTTCGATGGCCTGATTGACGCGGGTGGTATCGGCTTCCACGTCCTGCGACGGGAAGTCCTGCAGCGGCGCACCGATCTTCAGATGATAACTTCCACCTTCGCGGCGGTGGAAATAGGGCACCACGGCGCAGCCGGTCATGCGCGCCAACTGGTGGGTGGCGGTGATCGTCGCGGCGGTGTGCCCGAAGAAGGGCACGAACACCGTGTCCTTGCCGCGCATGTCCTGGTCCGGGGCGTACCACAGGAAACCGCCACGCTTCAGGTGGCGCACGCTGGCGCGGATATCCTCGTTGGCGAACATCGCGCTGGCATAGCGCAAACGCCCGAATTTCACCGCCCATTCGTAGACCGGATTGCGGTGCCGGCGGTACATGCCGGCCAGCTCAACGTGATCGCACAGCAGGCGGCCACACATTTCCAGGGTCATGAAGTGGCCTGAAACCAGCAGCACGCCACGGCCTTCGGCCTTCAACCGCTGCAGGTGCTCCAGGCCTTCCACGTGTACCTTCGGGCGGATGGCGGCGATGCTGCCCCACCAGGCACGCATGAACTCGAAGATGCCCACGCCCAGCGCATCGAAGCTGTCGCGCAGCAGGCGTTGCCGCCATGCCTCGTCCTTCTCGGGGAAACACAGCCGGAGATTCACCTCGGCAGCGCGCCGGCGGCTGCCGGCCATGCGCCAGGCGATCGTGCCCACGCCGCGGCCCAGCGCCCGCTGCAGCCCCCAGGGCAGGCGCGCGACGACGAAGGCGCCCAGCATGGCGGCGAACATGGGCCAATGGCGCGGGTCGCGCAGCGAAGGGCGGGATGCGGTGGTGGCGTCGGACATGCCTCCATTCTAGCAATGCGCCCCCGCCGCGGCCGCGTGTCTTTCCCGGGGGGCTCCCGTATCCTTTGCCCATGCGCAAAGACCCCGTCGAATGGATCCTGCGCGGCCTGTATTCGGCCGTGCTCTACCTGCTGCTGCCGATCACCGTGTACCACCTGGTGTGGCGTGGCTTCCGGGTCCGCGAATACTTCCAGCGCTGGGATGAACGCTATGCGTCCTATCCCGATTCCAGCTGCCAGCCGCGGGTATGGCTGCACGCGGTTTCGGTAGGTGAAGTCAACGCCGCCGCGCCACTGGTCAATGCACTGCGCAGCCTGCGGCCGGATATCCGCTGGGTGATCACGACCATCACGCCCACTGGTTCGGAACGGGTGCGTGCGCTGTGGGGCGATGCACTGGACCATGTCTATCTGCCCTACGACGTGCCGGGCAGCGTGGGGCGCTTCCTCAACCATTTCCAGCCCAGCCTGGCGCTTATCCTGGAAACCGAACTGTGGCCCAACCTGCTGTTCGGTTGCCGCAGCCGCAAGGTGCCGGTGTACATCCTCAACGCGCGGCTGTCGGCGCGCTCGCTGCGCGGATACCGGCTGCTGGCCCCGTTGATCCGTCGTGCCCTGCGTACGGTGACCTGCGTGGCTGCGCAGTCGCAGGACGATGCCGCACGCTTCGTGCAGCTCGGCGCCATGCCGGAACAGGTGCAGGCACTGGGCAACCTGAAGTTCGACATCGCCACGCCGGACGTGCAGGCGTTCGTTGGACGTTTCCACCAGCAGGTGCCGGCGGCGCGTCCGGTGTGGATCGCGGCCAGCACCCACGAGGGCGAAGAACAGGCCGTGGTGGACCTGCACCGTCAGCTGCGCCAGCAGCATCCCGGGCTGTTGCTGCTGTGGGCGCCACGTCATCCGGAACGCTTCCCGAAGGTGGAGGCGCTGGCCCGTGAGCAGGGCTGGCAGGTGGCCACGCGCCGTGCCCAGCAGTGGCCCGGCAGTGGCGATGACGTGTTCGTGGTCGATACCCTGGGCGAACTGATGTCCTTCTATGCCTGCGCGCAGGTGGCCTTCGTCGGCGGCAGCCTGCAGGCCATTGGTGGTCATAACCTGCTGGAACCTGCGGCGATGGGCACGGCGGCAGTGACCGGTCCGCACCTGCACAACTTCGCGGAGATCTCCCGGCGCATGCTGGAGGCCGGCGCGCTGCTGGTCGGCCAGGACGTGCAGGCGGTGGGCGAACATCTGCAGCACCTGCTGGGCAGCGCACAGGCGCGCGAAGAAATGGCCCATGCCGGTTGTTCGCTGGTCAGCAACGGCCGTGGCGCATTGACGCGCACCATCGCCCTGGTGGAACCCCACCTGCCGCCGCCACACGCGGCATGAGCGGGGCCATGCGGCTGCGTTTTTAGGCCTTCTCCGATTCCGCCGGCCAGGGCGGCTGCCTAGCTTCAGGGGCTGCATTCCCTGGAGAAACCCATGTCCGTCCATCGCCTCGCGCTGTCGCGTGCCGGCTTTGCCATTGCCGCGCTGCTGCCGGTTTCCGTACTGGCCCAGGTGGCCGACACGACGGATGATGCGCATCCGCGCTTCATCGGTCCGTTGGCCAGCCCCGCGCCGCCCTTGCCCAGAGGCGTGGGCAACATCGAACCCTACCTGGTGACGACCACCGCTCCCGCGTTTTTCGACGCCGATGGTCACCGCATCGACAGCCAGGCAACCACGCAATGGGATGTGATCGTGCCGATCCAGTATGGCCTGACCGATCGCCTGACCGTGGGCACCACGTTGAGCGCCGCCTACGACCGCATTGTCGCTGGTGGCCGCGCTGCGGCGCTCGGCGATACCACTGTCAGTGCGCTGTATGGCCTGTACGATGGCGCGGGTGGGAACCGTGCCCGCCTTGCGGCCGGGCTTCGCCAGCGCCTGCCGAGTGGCCATCATGATCATCTGGAGGATCCTCGCCGGGTGGCCAGTGGCAGCGGCGCGAGCAGCACCACGTTCGCCCTGCAGGGACAGGCGTATTTCCTTGATGGCCATCTGCGCGCACGGGCCAGCACGGCCTGGCGATTGCCGGGCAGCCACGCACGCATCCATGGCGCGAGCGTGTATGGCACCGATGCAGGATTCATCGGCAACGCGCGGCTGGCCACCGCACAGACCACGACAGTATCGGCCGAGTACAGCGTCCACCCGCGCTGGACGCTGGTCGGTGAAGCGATGTACGAACGTGAGAATGGCCACCGGGTGCGTGGCCGCGACACCGATGGGCTGGCCGTCGATGTGCATGCACCAGCGTCGTGGCGATTCTCGCTGCTGCCTGCCGTGCAGTATCACCTCAGCGACAGCGTGGGGGTCATCGCCGGTGTCCAGCTTGGCGTGGCCGGCCGCAACACCAGCGCGGTGGTGGCGCCGCAGATCGCCGTCAACGTCGGCTTTTGAGGGAATGCCGGCCGGCGGCCGGCAGATCGTTTTTCATGCAGCCGGGCAGAGTCCGGCTCTACGCGAACGGTGGTTCCGGACAGCCGGGCAGAGCCCGGCTCTACGTGCGGTCAGCCATGGGCGTACGTTGCGGCTTCTGCCAGCTGGTCGCCGAGGAACAGCCACGCGAAGCCGAAGTAGACGAATACACCCAGCAGGTCCATCACCGAGGTGATCAACGGTGAGGAGAGGGTGGCCGGATCGGTGCCGATGCGCCGTGCGGCGAAGGGCAACAGTGCGCCGATGACGCCGCCCAGCGCCGTGCACACCAGCATGCTCAGACCGACCACCAGCAGCACGTCGATGCCGACACCCTTGCTGAAATAGGCCAGCATCGATTCCAGCAGCGCGATGGTGATGCCCAGCGCGGCGGCGACCGGCAGCTCGCGCCTTATCACGAAGCCGACATGCCGCCAGTTGGGGCCCAGTTCGCCGAGCGCCATGCCGCGGATGACCAGGGTGGCCGACTGGCTGCCGGTGTTCCCACCCATGTCCACGATGGGGGCGATGAAGGCGGCCAGCACGATCACCTGGCTGAGCAGCTCTTCCTGGGCCGCCACGAAGGTACTGGTGACGATACCGAAGAAGGTCAGCACCGCCAGCCAGAAGACGCGGACACCGAACAGGCGCCGCAGCGGCGTGGTCATCACATCCAGATCGGCACCGCCGGCCACCGATACACCACCAAAACGCGCAAGCTGGTTGGCATCCTGTTCCTTGTCGATATCCATGGCGTCGTCCACCGTGACGATGCCGATCATGCGCTCATCGTCGTCGATGACCGGCACCGCCAGCAGGTCGTAACGACGGATGACGTCCGCGGCCCGCTCACGCGGCCAGTTGGCGCGCACGAACACCGGGTCACGTCGCAGCAGGCTGGAAACCAGCACGCGCGGCACCGACATCACCAGGTCGCGCAGCGACACGGTTCCCTGCAGGCGACGTTTCCCGTCGAGCACGTAGAGCACATACACGGTCTCGCTGTTCGGCGCCGTGGCACGCAGGTGCAGCAATGCGTCCGCCACGGTCATGGCGGCGCTGATGGCAACGAAGCCCGAGGTGGTGGCCGAACCGATGGCTTCTTCGGGATAGGCCGAGAGATTCAGGATGTCTTCGCGCCTGGCGATGTCCAGGCCTGCGAGCAGATCCGGCCGGCGCAGTTCGTCGAGGCGATTGAACAGATCGGCGCCGTCGTCGGCAGGCAGGTAGTCGAACAGGTCCACCACCGCCGCGGCGGGCATGGCGTCCACCAGCGCATCCTGTCGTGCCGGATCGATGTGGACGAATACCAGCGCACGCTGCCGGGCGTCCAGCAACGCCAACAGGCGCGACATCTGTTGCAGTGGCAGTGACTGCAGCACGCAGGCCAGGTCCGAGGGATGGGTCGAACCTGCCAGCATCGCGAACCCTTCGCGATCAGCGGCATGGGCGAAACGACGGACGGCAAATATCAGCTCTTCACGATTCATCGGGAGTTCTCCTTGGCGGGGGCATACGGCACGGCGTTGCCGGCCGGCAATGGACATGACAGTCAGTGGGACAGCGGTACGTTCAGTCCGACCGTGACCCAGGAGGAGGACGCATCGCCATGCACACGACCTGCGAGCAGGTCCAGCGAGGCATCGCCGCGCAGGTGCCGGCGCAGTCCGATCTGGCTGCTGCGGTCGTGGGCGGCATCGCGCCAGTGCTCGGCCAGCAGGCTCCAGTACGCTGCCAGGCGCACGGTGCTGCCGATACCGCTGGTGATGCCGCGCTCAAGGCGACCCTGCTCCCAGCCGACGTTGACGTGGACCACCAGCCTGCCTGCCGTATCGACCCTGACGCTGGCGGGAAGATTGGCGGTCCAGCCACGCGTACCGGCATGCCGCAGATCGCCACCGATTCCGATGCTGGCGGCGAACTGCAGACGCTCATCATCGTGACCACGCAACGTGCGTTTGGCAGCCACTGCCCAGAGTGTGGAGCTGCCACCGTGCAGATGGTCCAGTCCCAGCGACCACTCCGTGCCGCCGAACGTGCAGGCAGGCACGACGGCCAGTGCGTGGTGGTCCGACTGCCGGCGGCCCCAGCTTTCCAGCTGGCACTGGCCGTCCGGCGTGGTGCCCGCGTCATCCACCAGCAGGCTGGCGGCGGCATGGGCGAAGGAAGCGACGGGCAGGGTTGCCCACAGCGTGACGTGGCGAAGAAGGATGAAGCGCATGTGCGATTTCCGAAGGACGGATACGCCAGCGGCTCCCACTTGGGCCGAAGGTAAACAATGTGCGATGTACGCAGGTCAGGCCACCCGATGGCGGTGGCGCATGGCCTCGTCCCCGGCGGACGAGACCTGCGTGGCAGTATCTGGTCCGCTCAGGAGCAGCAGAATCTACTGTGACTGTCCAAGCAGGAGCCCCCGGGGCTGATGAAGTGGGCGCATGGTGGTCGGGCACCGGGGAAACGTCAAATCGAAAATGCAGATCAGATGCGCATCGGTGATCTGGTGAGCGGTTTCTGGCAGATTCCTGCCGCACACGCCCCCTGTTCTGCCCGTTGCCGCGGCATCGGGGACGCGGGATATGGATATACCGATGGCAGACGTGTCATCCGGCGAGCGGCCCGCATGTGCCGGATGCGACGGATGCATTTCATCCGCGCATGCACGTCCTGGCGTCCATGATCATTCTGTCCGGTACTTATTCAATTTTCCGCATTCACGTGTGCGCAGGTGTCTCCTAGCGTCAATCCGGCAGGCGGTTGCCTGCTCACCGGAGAGAACACCCAATGCAGGATCGAACACATGCCCTTCGTCGCGTGGGCACCGTTGTTGTTGTCGCGCTGCTGGGCGGCATGCCGGCCACGCAGGTGGCTGCCGCGAAGGACACGCCACGCTTCGCCGGTCCCCTGCTGAGCCCCGCACCGCCGCTGCCGGTCGGCGTGCTCAACATCGAGCCCTACCTGATCCACAGCCAGCTGCATGGCGTCTATGACGGTGACGGCCGTCGCCGCAGCGCCGATGCACCCGGTGGCTGGCATCTGTCGGTGCCGGTGCAGTATGGCGTGCACGAGCGGGTGACGTTGGCGGCAACCTTCAACGCGATGTACAACCGCGACGCCGGCGAATCGCGCACGTTCGATATCGGTGATACCTCGCTGTCCGCATTGGTCGGGCTGTTCAGGGGCGACGGCGAGGCGCGTCCCACGCTGACCCTTGCCCTACGCCAGAGCCTGGCCACCGGACATCATGATCGTCTGGAAGATCGTTCCATTTCAGTGGCCAGCGGCAACGGCGTTGGTGCCACCAGCCTGGGGCTGCATGGCCAGGCCTATTTTCTTGACGGCCACCTGCGGATGCGTGCCAGCAGTGCATGGCGCATACCCGGCAGCAGTACCGGCGTACGCGGCAAGAGTGCCTACGGAACGCCTGCCGGATTCGACGGACGCGTGCGGATGGGCGCCGCACTGACCAGCCTGCTGGCGGCCGAGTACAGCCTGTCGCGCACCTGGGTGCTGGCAGGCGAGCTGCTGCACGAGCGGGAAGGCGCTGGCAGTGTGCACGGCACGCAACCCGGTGATGGTGGACGCGTGGAGTTCCACCGACGTGACCCCGCCAGCTGGCGCTTTTCGGTGGTGCCGGCGGTGCAGTATCACTGGAGTGACAGCGTGGCGCTGGTGGCAGGGGCGCAGATAGCGTTGTCCGGCCGCAACAGCAGCCGGGTGGTGGCGCCGCAGGTGGCGTTGAACATGGTGTTCTGACCCAACGCACGCTGGCATCGCGAAAGAAAAAAGCCACCTGGAGGCAGGTGGCTTTTTCACTCTGGAACAGCTGTCAGGTCAGCTGCCGACAGTCGTGCTGGGGTTGCCGGCGTCCACGGTCAGCAGGCGGTTGATCTCCTGCAGCTCGGCGATATCCAGGCCACCCACAGCCTGGCTCAGCAGCAGGCGGTTCTGCAGGAAGGTATAGCGGGCGTTGGCGTAATCCAGCTGCGCGGAGAACAGGATGCGCTGGTTCTGGATCACGTCCAGCACGGTACGCGTGCCGACTTCCAGGCCGACCTGCGATGCATCGTAGGCGCTCTGTGCGGAAACCACCGCCAAGCGGCGCGCTTCCACTTCGCTGATGCCGGCCACCAGATTCTGGTAGGCATTGCGCGTGTTGCGGTCCAGCGCGCGCTTCTGCTGCTCGTAACCATCCTGGGCGATATCGCGCTGGGCCAGTGCCTGGCGCACGCCGGACTGGGTGGCGCCGCCGGAGAAGATGGGCACGTTCAAGGTCAGGCCGATGCTGTTGGTGCGTGCATCCGGGCTCAGCGAGCCGGCACCGGTGCTGTCGCCCCAGGTCGCGCTCTTGCCCCAGCTGCCGCCCAGCGACAGGGTCGGGTAATGGCCGCCGCGCGCCGATTCGACGCTGGCTTCAGCGGCGCTCACCTGCAGTTCCTGCGCCTTCAGCGCCGGGTTCTGGCTCACCGCGCTCTGCACCAGCTGGTCCACGTTGCCGCGGTTGGCCGGCACTTCCGGACGGAAATCTTCCGGCAGACCACGCAGGTTGGTGACCGGCTGGCCGGTCAGTTCGGTCAGCGCCTGGTAGGCATCGGCCAAGGTGTTCTGGGCCACGATGGTGTTGGCCCGCGCCTGGTCGTACTGGGCACGTGCTTCGTGCACGTCGGTGATCGGCGCCAGGCCGACTTCCAGGCGCTTGTCGGCGAAGTCGAACTGCTTCTTCGCCGCTTCCTCGTTGGTCTTGGCCGCGTTGAGCGATTCGATCGCCACCAGCACGTTGAAGTACGCCGCCGAGGTGCGCACGATCAGGTTGTCGTTGGCCGAATCCAGCGTGAAGTCGGCCGCCTTGCTCAGCTCGCGCTGCGCGCGCAGGGTGTTGAACTGGCTCCAGTTGAACAGGGTCTGGCTGCCATCGATGGTGTAGTTGCGGCGGCGGCTGTCGATGGTGCCGGAATTGGCCGAGGCGTCGGCTTCAGTGCGCGAGCGGCTCAGCGTAGCCTGGCCGTTGATCTGCGGCAGCAGGGCGGCGCGGGCCTGCACGGCGCCTTCCCTGTCGAACAGCCGGGTGGACTCGGCGACAGACAGCTGCGGGTCGCCATTGCGGGCCATTTCGTAGACCTGCAGCAGGTCGGCAGCCTGGGCGGACAGCGGCAGCAGGGCGGTGGCCAGCGCAATTGCGAGGGTTCGGCGGATCATTGCGGCTTCCTTGGACTCAGAGGTGGAACTGGGGGGCCGGCGCGGCACCGCGCAGGTAGTCGATATCGGTTTCGAACAACGATTCGGAGCTGCCATCGGCCTTGATCAGAACGGCTTCCATCACCGGCGAGCGACCGCGGATGACGAACAGTCGTCCACCCGGACGCAGCCACGAAGCAAACTGTGACGGTACGGTATCCACCGCGCCAGTGACACAGATCACATCAAAGCGGCGTTCGGTCTGCCAGGCCAGCGCATCGGCCACGTCCACGCGTACGTTGGTGCCCAGACCGGTGCTGTCCAGGCGCGCGCGCGCGGCCGCAGCCAGTTCCGGATCGATCTCCAGGCTCAATACGTCACGTGCCAGCGCACCCAGGCAAGCCGACAGGTAACCGCTGCCGGTGCCGATCTCCAGCACTTCGTCGCCCGGCTGCAGATCCAGCGCCTGCAGGGTGCGGCCTTCGATGACCGGCTTCATCATCTTCTGGTCGTGGTTCAGCGGCAGCTCGATATCGGCATAGGCCAGGGCGCGGTGCGATTCGGCGACGAACGCTTCGCGCGGCAGGCGGGCCAGTACGTCGAGCACCTTGATGTCCAGCACGTCCCAGGGACGGATCTGCTGTTCCACCATCAGTTCGCGGGCGTGTGCGTAATCAATCGTCATGAGGTTCCAATCCAGCGCAGTAGGCCGGCCATTTTACCGGTGCCGGAGGCCGGCGGCGCGTCCAGAGCATGGAGTCCGGTCGGCCAGTGACGCAGTGCCGGAAGTCATCGCGACCTCCGGCCCGTTCATATTGGGGCCATCAGCCACGTGCAGGGCCTTCGGCCAAGGGGCGGCGGGCATAGGCGCGCAGGAAAAAATCCACGCTGGCCGCCACATGGTCGCGGGGCGCGCGCTGGCCCGGAGCAGGCGGCAGGCCGCACATCATGTGCGCGTGCAGTTCGCCCTTGACCAGGGTCATCAGCTGCAGGGCCGCGGTGGGAAAGTCTTCGATGTCCAGCTCGCCACGCGCCGCGCGCGCGCGCAGGAACTCGGCCAGGGCCTCGGTGGTACGCCGCGGACCGGCCTGCCAGAACATTTCGCGCAGGCGGTCGTCGGTTTCCGGGGCCATCATCACCCGTTGCACCGACACCGCCGCATCGGAGGTGACCAGGTCGAAGAAGGCATGGGCGATGCCCAGCAACTGTTCGCGCAGCGGGCCTTCGGCATCGGTGATGAACAGCGTGTCCGGCAGCATTTCGATGCATTTGGACTGCACCGCCTCGGTGAACAGGGTCTCCTTGTCGCCGAAATGGCTGTACACGGTGAGCTTGGACACGCCCGCCTGGGCGGCGATGGCATCCATGCTCACGCCGGTGTAGCCCTGTTCGATGAACAGCGCCTTGGCAGCTTCAAGGATGGCCGCACGCTTGCCCAGATCCTTGGGGCGGCCGGGGCCGGAGGCCTTGCCGGCGGCTTTCGGGGCCGGCTTGCGGGAGAAGGGACACATCATCCCCCTAATACTAGACCAATCGGTTCGATATTTATACTATACCGCCGAGTTCAATAAAGCGGCGTGCCGGAACGGCGGCCGTTGCCAACATTTACCTGCGTCATCAGGAAGAGAACCGATGAAGATCGTGCGCTGGATGGGTATTGCCGTGTGGATGTCGATGATCGCCGCCTGCTCCGGGCCTGACGAGCCGGCAGAAGCTGCGGTACCGGTGCTGGTGGTTCATCCGGCGGTCGTCGCAGGGCAGGCACCTGCGGTGTTTCCGGGCGAGGTGCGGGCGCGGCAGGAGAGCACGCTGTCGTTCCGGGTCGGTGGCAACCTGGTCAAACGGCACGTCGATGCCGGCCAGCGGGTGCGCAAGGGCCAGTTGCTGGCTGAACTGGATCCGGCCGATTTCGCATTGCAGGCGCGTGCGTCGCAGGCGCAGCTGGCGGCCGCGGAAGCGGAGCTGGCACGGGCGCGCGATGACCTGAAGCGTTACCAGGCACTGGCCGCGCAGCAACTGGTCAGCCGATCCTTGCTGGATCAGCAGGCCACGGCCTACCAGGCCGCGCAGGGCCAGGCAAACGCCGCCCGCGCCAATGCCGGGGTGCTGGGCAACCAGGCCGGTTATGCACAGCTGCGTGCGCCAGCGGATGGCGTGATCGCCAGCCGTGAAGCCGAGGCCGGGCAGGTGGTGGCCGCCGGGCAGGCGATCTTCCAACTTGCCGCGGATGGTGCGCGCGAAGTGCTGATCGCGTTGCCGGAGGCAGGTATCGGTGCCCATGGGGTCGGCGAGGTGGTGGAGGTGGAGCTCTGGAATGCGCCGGGCAGGCGGTATGCCGGCACGGTTCGCGAGATCGCCGCTGCGGCCGATCCGCAGGCGCGTACCTATGCGGCGCGGGTCAGCATGGCCGACGCGGCCCTGGCCGATGTCGCGCTGGGCCAGAGCGCGCGGGTCTACAGCACGGCCGGGCGTACCAGCACCCTGCAACTGCCGCTGGCGGCACTGCAGCGCGGCGCGGACAGCACCGGCAGCGTGTGGCGGGTCGATCCGGCCACCAGCACCCTGAAGGCGGTGGCCGTGACCACCGGCGCCTACGGCAGCGAAGCGGTACCGGTGCTGTCCGGGGTTTCCGCCAGCGACTGGGTGGTGGCCGCGGGCGGGCATCTGCTGCGTGAAGGACAGCGGGTGGTGGCGGTGGACAGGCAGAACCGCACGGTGCTGAAGCCGGTGTCGCCGGCCGCCGCGCCGAAGGGCGGGGAGTAAGCCGTGCGCCGTTTCAATCTTTCCGAGTGGGCATTGTCCAACCGTCCGCTGGTGCTGTTCGCGATGCTGGCCTTCGCGCTGATCGGCGCATGGTCGTACAAGCATCTGGGCCAGTCCGAGGATCCGCCCTTCACCTTCAAGGCGATGGTGGTGCGCACGCTGTGGCCGGGCGCCACCGCCGAACAGGTCTCGCGGCAGGTGACCGAGCCGATTGAGAAGGCGCTCATGAACACCGGCGAGTATGAGTTCATCCGCTCCTATTCGCGCCCGGGCGAATCGCAGGTCATCTTCATGGCCCGCGATGACCTGCGTTCGAAGCAGATACCGGAGCTGTGGTACCAGGTGCGCAAGCGGGTGGGTGACATCCAGCCCACGCTGCCGCGGGAAATCGTCGGGCCGTTCTTCAACGATGAGTTCGGCGACACGTTCGGCAACATCTACGCGCTGACCGGGCAGGGCTTCGATTACGCAGTGATGCGTGACTACGCCGACCGCATCCAGCTGGAGCTGCAGCGGGTGCCGGACGTCGGCAAGATCGACCTGGTCGGCTTGCAGGACGAGAAGGTGTGGATCGAGCTGTCCAATACCCGCCTGGCCACCTTGGGCGTGTCGATGCAGCAGGTGCAGCAGGCGCTGGCCGACCAGAACGCGATCACCGGCAGCAGCTTCTTCGAGACCGCCACCGACCGCGTGCAGCTGCGCGTGACCGGCCAGTTCAACGACATCGAAGCGATCCGCCAGTTCCCGATCCGGGCTGGTGACCGCACCGTGCACCTGGGCGACATCGCCGAGGTCAAGCGTGGGTTCGCCGATCCGGCGGCGCCGAAGATGCGCTTCATGGGCGAAGAGGCGATCGGCCTGGCGGTGGCCATGAAGGATGGCGGTGACATCCTCAAGCTGGGCGCGAACCTCGATGCCGAGTTCGAGCGGCTGCAGAAGACGCTGCCGGCCGGCATGCAGCTGCGCAAGGTGTCCGACCAGCCGCAGTCGGTGGAGGAGTCGGTCGGTGAGTTCGTGCAGGTGCTGACCGAAGCGGTGGTGATCGTGCTGCTGGTCAGCTTCTTCTCGCTCGGCCTGCGCACCGGCCTGGTGGTGGGCGTGACCATCCCGCTGGTGCTGGCGATGACCTTCTTCGTCATGCACTACTTCGGCATCGGCCTGCACAAGATATCGCTGGGCGCGCTGGTGCTGGCACTGGGCCTGCTGGTGGACGACGCGATCATCGCGGTGGAGATGATGGCCACAAAGATGGAGCAGGGTTTCGATCGCCTGCGCGCGGCCAGTTTCGCCTGGGAATCGACCGCGTTCCCGATGCTGACCGGCACCCTGATCACTGCTGCCGGGTTCCTGCCGATCGCCACGGCCGCATCGAGTACCGGTGAGTACACCCGCTCGCTGTTCCAGGTGGTGACCATCGCACTGGTGGTATCGTGGATCGCGGCGGTGCTGTTCATCCCGTACCTGGGCGACAAGATGCTGCCGGACCTGTTCAATCCGCAGCCGCCGAAGCCGGGCAGCCTGTCCGCGCGCTGGCTGGCCAGGCGCCAGCAGTGGGCCGACCGCCATCCGGCGCTGGCCAGCCTGATCGCGCCAAAGCAGCATGGCCACGATCATGATCCTTACCAGCGGCCGTTCTACGTGCGTTTCCGTGGCTTCCTGGATGCCTGCCTGCGCCATCGCTGGTGGGTGATCGCCGCGACCATCGGCCTGTTCGTGTTCTCGCTGATGATGTTCCGCTTCGTGCCGCAGCAGTTCTTCCCTGATTCGACGCGTCCGGAACTGATGGTGGATATCGAGCTGGCCGAGGGCGCGTCGCTGCGCTCGACCCAGGCCCAGGCCGAGAAGCTGGAAAAACTGCTGTCCCGTCGCGAGGGAATCGCCAACTACGTGTCCTACGTGGGCACCGGTTCGCCGCGTTTCTACCTGCCGCTGGACCAGCAGCTGCCGGCAACCAACTTCGCCCAGTTCGTGGTGCTGGCCAAGGACATCAGATCGCGCGAAAGCACCCGCGACTGGCTGCTGCGCGAGGTGATCCCGACGTTCCCGGACGTGCAGATGCGCGTGACCCGCCTGGAGAACGGCCCGCCGGTCGGCTACCCGGTGCAGATGCGCATTTCCGGCGAGCACATCGAGAAGGTGCAGGCGATCGCGCGCCAGGTCGAAGCCAAGGTGCGTGAGAACCCGCACGTGATGAACGTGAACCTGGACTGGAGCGAGCCGAGCAAGGTGGTGCGGCTGGTGATCGACCAGGAGCGTGCCCGCGCGCTGGGTGTGAGCAGCGCCCAGGTCAGCCGGTTTCTGGCCAGTTCGCTGGCCGGTCAGTCGGTGAGCGTATACCGCGAAGGCAACCGCCAGATCGAGATGCTGCTGCGGGGACCGGCCGATGAACGCAACCAGCTGGAGCTGCTGTCCAGCCTGTCGATGCCGACCGCCAGCGGCAGCAGCATCACGCTGTCGCAGGTGGCGACGATGGAGTACGGCTTCGAGGACGGCATCATCTGGCATCGCAACCGCCTGCCGACGGTGACCGTGCGTGCCGACATCAGTGATGGCATGCAGCCACTGGACGTGGTGCACCAGATCGTGCCCACGCTGGATGGCATCCGCGCCGGGCTGCCCAGCGGCTACCTGCTGGAAACCGGCGGCACCGTGGAGGATTCGGCGCGTGGCCAGAACTCGATCAAGGCCGGCATGCCGCTGTTCCTGGTGGTGGTGGCGACGCTGCTGATGCTGCAGCTGCGCAGCTTCTCGCGTGCGGCAATGGTGTTGGTGACCGCGCCGCTGGGCATCATCGGGGCGACCCTGTTCCTGCTGCTGTTCCGCGCGCCGTTCGGCTTCGTGGCGCTGTTGGGCACGATCGCACTGGCGGGCATGATCATGCGCAACTCGGTGATCCTGATCGATCAGATCCAGCAGGACATCGATGCGGGGCATGATCGCTGGCACGCGATCATCGATGCGACGGTGCGGCGGTTCCGGCCGATCGTGCTGACGGCGCTGGCGGCGGTGCTGGCGATGATTCCGTTGTCGCGCAGTGCGTTTTACGGGTCGATGGCGATTTCGATCATGGGTGGCCTGATCGTTGGCACGGTGCTGACGCTGGTGTTCCTGCCGGCGTTGTATGCGGCGTGGTTCCGGGTGAAGCCGGGGGAGGCGGCGAACGGCTGAGCCCTCGCGGGTGGTGGTGGGTTGCAGTTCTTGCGGGGCGACGGGTGGCCAGGCGGTGCGGGACCCGCCCGCAAGTACGTCCATGTAGGGCTCGTTTCGCGCCATCCATGGCGCTCAACGGTCCCGCACCGCCTGGCCACCCGTCGCCCTGAAAAATTCCGTGTCCACCATCCGCGTAGAAAATAAAAAAAGCAAAAGACAAAGACGGAAAAGCAAAAGCCAGAACAAAAGCCAAAAACCAAAAGCTAAAAACCAAAAGCTAAAAGCTAAAAGCTAAAAGCTAAAAGCAAAAGGCAAAAAGCTAAAAGCAAAAGGCAAAAAGCAAAAAGCAAAAAGCAAAAGGCAAAAGAATCTGCCGGCAGCGGCTTACACTGCGGTGTGCATTGC
>JAFAFF010000226.1 GCA_023423605.1 Pseudomonadota bacterium | reverse complement strand
GATTACCCGAACCAGGTGAACAACGTTCTCTGCTTCCCGTACCTGTTCCGTGGCGCGCTGGACGTGGGCGCCACCGCGATCAACGAGGAAATGAAGATCGCCTGCGTGCGTGCCATCGCCGCGCTCGCACGCCGCGCGGCCACCGACATGGGTTCGGCCTACGGCGGGGACACCCCCAGCTTCGGCCGCGAATACCTGATTCCGCGTCCGTTCGATCGCCGGCTGCTGGTGGAGCTTTCCGCCGCGGTGGCGCAGGCCGCGATGGATTCGGGTGTTGCCAGCCGGCCGATCGCCGACATGGCCGCCTACCGCGACAAGCTGGCGCAGTTCGTCTACCGCACCAGCCTGATGATGAAGCCGGTGTACGACCGCGCGCGCACCGACAAGCAACGCGTGGTGTATGCCGAAGGCGAAGAGGAAGTGGTGCTGCAGGCGGTGCAGAACGTGGTCGATGAAGATCTGGCGCATCCGATCCTGATCGGCCGCCCGGATGTCATCGAGGCGCGCATCGAACGCCTGGGCCTGCGCCTGAAGGTCGGCGAGAACGTTGAAGTCACCAACATCAACGATGATCCGCGCTTCAACGAATACTGGCAGTACTACCATGCGCTGACCGGGCGTCGCGGTGTCACCGTGGCGGCGGCGAAGAACCTGATGCGCTCGCGCCCCACCCTGATCGCGGCAGTGATGGTCGCCCGTGGTGAAGCCGATGCGCTGCTGACCGGCGTGGTCGGCCGTTTCCACAAGAAGCTGGGTTATGTACGCAGCGTGCTGCCGCTGGAATCGAAGGTGACGTCCACCTCGGCGATGACCGGCGTGATCAACCAGCAGGGCGTGTTCTTCTTCGTGGACACCCACGTGCAGGAAGATCCCACCGCCGAGCAGCTGTGCGAAGCGACCCTGCAGGCGGCCTACCGCATGAAGCTGTTCGGCATCGAGCCGAAGGTCGCGCTGCTGTCGCACTCCAACTTCGGCAGCCACGATTCCAGGGACGCGCTGAAGATGCGCCAGGTGCGCGAGCTGCTGCTCAAGCGCAATCCGCGTCTGAACGTGGACGGTGAAATGCAGGGGGACACCGCGTGGGACGAAGCGCTGCGCCAGAAGCTGCTGCCGGGCTCGACCCTGCAGGGCCGTGCCAACCTGTTCGTGCTGCCAAACCTGGAAGCGGCCAACATCGCCTACAACCTGGTGCGGGTGTTCACCGATGGCGTGGCGATCGGTCCGATCCTGATGGGCGTGAACAAGCCGGTGCACATCCTGACCACCAGCGCCACCTCGCGACGGATCCTCAACATGACTGCGATCGCAGCCGTGGATGCGCAGATCCGCAAGCAGCTTGAGGCTGAAAAGAAGGCGTAAGCCTTCTTTGCAGCTCAAGCTGCCCCCGCATTCCACCTTATCCCCGCGCCTTCGGCGCGCCCCCTTGAACATCAAGGGGGCTCCTCATCGAATAGGTGGTGAAGTGGACGGGGTTGCTGCGTGCGGGCACCCATGCAGGCACAGCGGACCGGGTATCGCCAGGCATCGCAAACAGTTCGAGGCTGAAAAGAAGGCGTAGGCCTGCTTTGCAGCTCAAGCTGCCCACGCATTCCACCTTATCCCCGCGCCTTCGGCGCGCCCCCTTGAATATCAAGGGGGCTCCTCATCGGATAGGTGGTGGGGCGGATGTGGTTGTGCGTGTGGGCACCCATGCAGGCACAGCGGGCTGGGTATCGCCAGGCATCGCAAACAGTTCGAGGCTGAAAAGAAGGCGTAAGCCTTCTTTGCAGCTCAAGCTGCCCCCGCATTCCACCTTATCCCCGCGCCTTCGGCGCGCCCCCTTGAACATCAAGGGGGCTACTCATCGAATAGGTGGTGAAGTGGACGGGGTTGCTGCGTGTGGGCACCCATGCGCAGATACGAAGACGCCGGGCATTGCCCGGCGTCTTTGCTTTCCACGTCACTCTGGCGGGTGAGCCTTCGCGTACGCGGCCCACAGCGCGGGCAGCGAGTGGCCGGTGTGCTGCTGCCACAGTTGTGGCGTGTAGCGGCCGTTGCGCAGGGCGGCATCCAGCGCCTTCACCAGGCCGGTATGGCGGGCTTCGCTCCATTTCAGGAATGCGCCGGTCACCCGGTAGCCGCTATCGAAGTTCTGCCCATCCTTGATGGTCGTCGGCAGCGCCCAGCCTGCCGCGGCGTTGTCCACGCCATAGCGGTCGCGCGCATAGTCGGCGATGCCTTCCACCAACCATCCCGGCACACGCTCGTTGGCGTACTCCGGATAGCCCTGCACGATATGCATCGCTTCATGGGTGACCAGGTCCGTGTCGCCCGGGTGCCTGGCCAACCATGCGGGATTGATGGTGATGGTGGCCGCCCGGGTCTTTTCGCCGACGTAGGCGATGCCGTCGTAACCCGGATCGATCACGATGTTCACCGTGGCCGGTGCAGCCGGATGAAAGTCCTGGCGTTCGGGCAGGTAGGCCTTGAAGAACGTTTCGATGATGCGATCGCGTACCGTTGCTGGCACGGCTTCGCCGGCATCCTGGTAACGCAGCGTGACGCCGCTCTGGTGGCGTTCGGCGTCGAAGGCCGGCGCGCTGGCCGAGGCGAACAGGGCCAGCGTACCCAGGGCAAGCGACAGTGCGTGCAGTGCGGGGCGGGTCATCGGGTGGCTCCCGGGGCAAGCAGTTCAATCTCGGCAAGCTGCAGCCGGCCCGGTGCCGTGATGCGCAGGCGATACTCGGCATGCTGGGCCGGCTGAGCGATGCGGAAGGGACGGGTCTGCCGTGCCCAGGCGAAGTCTTCGCCGCGGCGCTGGTCCAGTGTGGTCCACTTGCCGGCGCTGGTGCGGCCTTCCAGTGTCCATTCCGCGCCACGGATCGCGCCGTCGCCGCTGGTGAGCGTATACATCGTGGCCGCGCCGTCGGCGGCGCCGCCGAGCATCAGCGTGGTGTCCCCACGCAGCGCCACCGTGGTGCCGGCATCGTCATCCACCAGCGCCGCCACGGCCTGGCCATCGGCCATCGATGCCTGCGCGCCCTCACCGAGCAGATCGTGCAGCAGTTGCGGATGTTGCCCACGCGCCGTCAACGAACGCGGCGCATCGTCCTCGCCGCTGCCCCAGCGCGAAGGCTGCGGGCCCATCACGAAGTCCAGGGTCGCACCGCGGGCGATCACCTCATGCGGCACCCAGGTCTTCGTCCATGGCTTGCCGTTGATCTTCAGCGACTGCACGTACACGTTGTCGCGCGAGTTCAGGGGCGCGTTGACGGTCAGGATCGCGCCGTCCTGCAGGGTGATTCGGGCATGCCGGAACAGCGGCGAACCGATCACGTATTCCGGCGCGCCCATGCGTAGCGGGTACAGCCCCAGCGACGCGAACACATACCAGGCCGACGTTTCGCCGTTGTCCTCGTCGCCCGGATATCCCTGGCCGATCTCACTGCCCACGTACAGGCGGGAAAGGATTTCGCGCACGTGCTTCTGCGTCTTCCACGGCTGTCCGGCGTACAGATACATCCACGGGATATGGTGCGACGGCTGGTTGCTGTGGGCGTACATGCCCATGCGCACGTCGCGCGCTTCGGTCATCTCGTGGATCAGGCCGCCATAGGAGCCGACCAGCGCCGGGTCGGCGGTCTCCGGTGTATCGAAGAACGCATCCAGCTTCGCCGCCAGTGCTTCGCGTCCGCCGTACAGGGTTGCCAGTCCTTCGCCATCGTGCGCGGCGGTGAAGGCGAACGTCCAGCCATTGGACTCGGTGTAATCGTGCCCCCACACGCGGGCATCGTAGGCGCTGGAATCGAGCCGCCAGCTGCCGTCTTCGCGCCGGCCCTGGAAGAAACCGGAGGCCGTGTCGAACATCGTGGAATAGCCGGCGGCGCGATGGCGGAAGTAGTCGGCCTCGGTGGCATAGCGTTCGCGTGCCTGTGGCGAGCGTGCCGACGACGCCAGTTTTTCCGCCATGTTGGCGATGCCGAAATCATTCAACGCGCCTTCCAGGGTCCACGACATGCCTTCATGCACGTCGCTGCTGGCAAAGCCGCGGAACGTGGAACGGTCCATGCCCTTGCGTCCCACATGGCGGTCCGGTGGCACCACGCTGGCATTCTTCAGGGCTGCGGCATACGCCTCTTCGGCGTCGAAACCACGCGTCCCCTTCAACCAGGCATCGGCGAAGGCGACGTCGGAACTGGTGCCCACCATCAGGTCGGCGTAACCCGGCGAGGACCATCGCGCTACCCAGCCACCGGCGCGGTATTGTTCCAGGAAGCCCTGCACCAGCGCGCCGGCATCGTCGGCACGGAACAGCGCATAGGCCGGCCAGGTGGTGCGGAAGGTATCCCAGAACCCGTTGTTGACGTACACCCGGCCATCCCGGACCGGCGCGAAACTGCGTGCCGCGCTGCCATCGGTATTGTCTTCGGCGGCGCTGGCCTGGCTGGCATAGCGCCAGTCCGGTGCCTGCGCGGTGCCAGCGTTCTCGTGTCCGGAATTGGGATACAGGTAAAGGCGATAGAGGCTCGAATACAGCGTGGTCTTCTGGTCGTCGCTGGCATCGCCGATGTCGAATGCGCCCAGGCGCGCATCCCAGGCGTCCTGTGCGCGGCTGGCGACCTGTTCCAGCGTGTCGTCGGCAGCCAGTTCCAGGGCCAGGTTGTG
>JAFAFF010000194.1 GCA_023423605.1 Pseudomonadota bacterium | reverse complement strand
GGTTGCGGCACAATAGCGAACGCACCCGCGTGGTCGCCGCTGCTGTCCGGGGGAGCGCCGCCACCACGCTCCTGTCGGCGGATGATGGAAACGAAGTCTTGAACAATCAAGCGGTTGAAACGCAGATGCGGATACTGGTCAGCAACGATGACGGCGTCGACGCTCCGGGCATCATCATGCTCGCCACCGTACTGCGGCAGGCCGGGCACGAAGTCACCGTTGCCGCGCCGGACCGCGATCGCTCCGGCGCCAGCAACTCGCTCACCCTGGATGTGCCCATCCGCGTCAAACGCCTGGACCATTACACGATCTCCGTGGCGGGCACGCCCACCGACTGCGTGCACCTGGCGCTGACCGGGCTGCTGGAGCAGGAGCCGGACATCGTCGTGTCGGGCATCAACAACGTAGCCAACCTGGGCGACGATGTGATCTATTCCGGCACCGTATCGGCGGCGATGGAAGGACGCCACCTCGGCCTGCCCGCGGTGGCCGTCTCGCTGGCCGCGCGCAACCATGAACCGAAGCATTTCGAGACCGCCGCGCGCGCTGCGGTGGAGATCGTCGCCCGCCTGAAGGCCGATCCGCTGCCGGCCGACACCATCCTCAACGTCAACGTTCCGGACCTGCCCTGGAGCGAGGTCAAGGGCTTCGAAGTGACGCGCCTGGGCAACCGCCATCGCGCCGAAGGCTGTGTCGCGCAGAAGGACCCGCGCGGTAATCCGGTGTACTGGATCGGGCCGGCCGGACGCGAGCAGGATTCCGGTCCCGGCACGGATTTCCACGCCGTGCGCACCGGCTTCATCTCCGTCACGCCCATCCAGGTGGACCTGACGCGCTACCAGGCGCTGGAGAAGGTGGCGAGCTGGGTTGGCGGCCTTACCGCCGCGCTGGGCCAGCCGGCATGAGCCCGCGCCTGCGCCTGCAACCGGAAGCCATCGGCATCGGCATGACCTCCCAGCGCGTGCGCGACCGCCTGGTGGACCGCCTGCGCGAAGCCGGCATTGCCGACGAGGCGACCCTCAACGCGATCCGCGTGGTCCCCCGCCACCTGTTCATCGACGAGGCGCTGGCCTCGCGCGCCTATGAGGACACGGCACTGCCGATCGGCCATGGGCAGACCATTTCGCAGCCGTGGGTGGTGGCACGGATGACCGAAGCACTGCTGCAGATCGCACCGAAGACCGTGCTGGAAGTCGGCACCGGTTCGGGCTACCAGGCTGCCGTGCTTGGCGCACTGGGACTTGAAGTCTTCACGGTGGAGCGTATCGGCGACCTGCTGCGGCAGGCGCGCAAGCGTTTCCGCTCGCTGGGCATGAACATCCGCACGAAGCACGACGATGGCCGCGTCGGCTGGCCCGAGCACGGCCCCTACGACGCCATCGTCGTCACCGCCGCCGCCCCGGCGCTGGTCGAGGCACTCATCGAACAACTGGCCACAGGCGGCCGCCTGGTCGCGCCCGTGGGCGGGCCGGGCGGGCAGTCGCTGGTACAGCTGGACCGTCTGGCCGACGGCAGCATCGAACAACGCGTGCTGGCGCCGGTCACCTTCGTGCCGCTGCTGTCTGGCATGCTGGACTGATATCCACGGAGCAGGGCATTCATGAAGATTTTCGGGCCGCTTTACGAGCGGGCGTTGAAGTGGGCCAACCATGAGCGGGCACCGACGTACCTGACCGTGCTGAGTTTCATCGAGGCGATCATCTTTCCGGTGATGCCGGAAGTGATGCTCGCGCCGATGTGCGTGGCCCAGCCCCGGCGTGGCTGGTGGTTCGCCACCCTGAGCCTGTCCGGATCGATGGCGGGTGCGGTGGTGGGCTACGCCCTGGGCCACTTCGCCTTCGAGGCGGTCAAGCCGCTGCTGGGCGCCATGGGCATGCTGCCGGCCATCGAAAGCGGCATTGCGGTGGTCCAGGAGAAAATGGCGGAATCGCCATGGGCGGTATTCACGTTCCTGGTGCTGGGCGGCTTCATGCCGATCCCGATGAAGGTCTTCACGTGGGCATCGGGTATCGTCGGCGTACCGATGCCGCAGTATCTGCTGAGCATGCTGATCGGTCGAGGCAAGCGCGTCTTCGTGCTGGCCGCGGTCATCCGTGTCGGCGGACCGCGTGCGGAGGCCGTGCTGCGGCGCTGGATTGAACCGCTGGGTTGGATCGCGACCACGCTCGTGGTGCTGCTGGTCGCCTGGCTTGTATGGAGGTCGAAGTTCGCATGAGTGCAGAGTGTTTGAGCAGGGGAGCGCGCCTGGGCGCGCTGGTGCTGGTGGCGGCGGCGCTGGCCGCGTGTGGCACGGCCACGGTGGTGCGTCCCTCGGGCAGTGGCGGCAGCAGTGGAGGTGCATCCAGCACGCCGAAGACGTCCGTCGCGCAGCCGGGCAAGACGGTGCGGGTGCAGAAGGGGGACACCATCTACGCGCTGGCACGGATCCACAACATCACCCCGGCGGATCTGATTGCCTGGAACAACCTGTCCAACCCATCCACGATCTATCCGGGACAGACCATCCGCCTGTATCCGCAGGGGGCTGGTGGCCGCATGCCGACGACGGTGGTGACTGCCCCGCGCGGGACCGGTTCGACCACCACACCGTCGGCGGCAACCGTGCGCAGCAACATCAGCTGGCGCTGGCCGGCCGACGGGGTGGTGGTCGGCCGCTTCGTGGCCGGTGAGACCACCAGGCAGGGCGTGGACATCGCCGGTACCAGCGGCCAGGCAGTGAAGGCCGCCGCCGATGGTGTGGTGGTGTATTCCGGCGCGGGCCTGGTGGGCTATGGCGAACTGATCATCGTCAAGCACAACGAACAATGGCTTTCGGCGTACGGGCACAACCGCAAGCGGCTGGTGAACGAAGGCCAGACGGTGAAGGCGGGCCAGCAGATTGCCGAAATGGGCCGTACCGGCGCGAACCGCGACATGCTGCATTTCGAGATCTGCTACAACGGCAAGCCGGTGGACCCACAGCAGTATCTGCCAGCCCGGTAGTGCCGGCCCCTGGCCGGCAACAGCCAATCCAGCAGCCGGGCAGCGCCCGGCTCCATCCCATCATTCTTCCAGGATGAACGCTGCCGCGACCCTGCGGCCTTCGCCGGCGAGGATGTTGAACGTACGCGCTGCAGCCGGATTGTTCATGACTTCCAGGCCGATGCCCCGCGACAGGCACGCGGCCATCAGCTGCGGCGGCGGAAAGACCTGGGCGGTGCCGGTGCCGAGGACGATCAGCGCCGGCTCCAGCGCCAGGATGCTTTCCAGGTGTTCCAGCTGCAGCCCCGCAGCGGAACGGACCGGCCATTCCTCCACCAGTGTCTGCGGGGTGACGATGAAGCTGCGCGTCATCTCACGGTCGTTCACCCGCGCCGAGCGTCCGTCGGCACTGCGGAGCGTGAACGCGTAATCGGGGATTTCCTGGCTCAGCTGCATGGCGGGACAGGACGTTTCAGGAGCGCGGCAGCACGATCTGGCGCTGTTCGCGGCTGGGACGGTACAGCACGGCCACGTGGCCGATACGCTGCACCAGGGCCGAACCGGTGGCCTTCACCAGCTCGGAGACCATGGCCTCGCGGGCCTCGCGGTCTTCAGCCGCCACCTTCACCTTGATCAGCTCGTGGCGTTCCAGCACCTCCTCCAGCTCGGCCAGGAAGGCCGGCGTGACCCCCTTGCCGCCGATCTGCAGCAGGGCCTTGAGGTCGTGGGCTTGGCCGCGCAGGAAACGGGTCTGGGAGGCGGTGAGGGCAATGGACATGCAGGAAAGCGCGGTGACTTGGGGCCAGCAGGGTATCATGGCCACCCCCTCTGCCCGTAATCCTCAATGGCGTCCCGCAGCAAGAGCAGCCAGCGCTGGCTGAAAGAACACTTCTCCGACCCCTTCGTGAAGAAGGCGCAGGCCGAAGGCATGCGCTCGCGCGCGGCCTACAAGCTGGAAGAGCTGCTGGAACGTGACCGGCTGCTGAAGCCGAACATGGTGGTGGTGGACCTCGGCGCGGCCCCCGGCGGCTGGTCCCAGCAGGTGCGCCGGCAGATGGGAGACACCGGCCGCGTCTTCGCGCTGGACATCCTGGAGATGCCCGCGCTGGCCGGCGTCGACTTCCTTCATGGAGACTTCAGGGAAGAGGCCGTCCTATCGGAGTTTGAAACAATGCTCGGCGGCCTGCCGGTAGACCTTGTACTGTCCGATATGGCCCCCAATAAAAGTGGCATGGACGCGGTGGACCAGCCGCGGATGATGCACCTGGCGGAGCTGGCCATGGATTTTGCCGACAACCACCTGAAGACCGGTGGGGCATTCCTGATCAAGCTGTTCCAGGGCGTGGGTTTTGACGACTACGTGCGCGAACTGCGCCGCCGGTACGACAAGGTCTCCATCCGCAAGCCTGAAGCCTCGCGCAAGCGTTCGCCCGAGGTCTACGCACTCGGCCAGGGCAAACGCGCCGTGATGAAGTAAGCTCGCCAGGCATGCCTGAATCCCCCGCACCACCCGCACATGAGGAACACCGGAGCCAATGAGGATGAACGACTTGACCAAGAACCTCCTGCTATGGGTGGTCGTTGCCGTCGTGCTGATGGTGGTTTTCCAGAGTTTCTCGCCGAAGACCAGCGGCGCCGGGGCACAGGGGGCGACGTATTCGCAGTTCCTGGACCAGGTGGACAGCGGTGCGGTGCAGAAGGTGACCTTCAGCGGCGAGATGCGCGGTGGCACCAATGAGATCACCTACACCACGCGCAGCGGCCAGACCGCCACCATCACCGCGCCGTTCGATCGCGACCTGATCAACGTGCTGCGCGGCAAGAACGTGGAAATCGTCCAGCAGGAGCCGTCCAGCGGCATTTCGCTGGGTGCCATCCTGATGAACTTCCTGCCGGTCATCCTGATCATCGGCTTCTGGATATTCATCATGCGGCAGATGCAGAGTGGCGGGGGCGGGGCCAAGGGCGCGATGTCCTTCGGCAAATCGCGCGCCAAGCTGCAGGGCGAAGACCAGATCAAGGTCACCTTTGCCGATGTCGCCGGCTGCGACGAGGCCAAGGAAGAGGTCTCGGAGCTGGTCGAGTTCCTGCGCGATCCGTCCA
>JAFAFF010000163.1 GCA_023423605.1 Pseudomonadota bacterium | reverse complement strand
TGCGTGGCGAATCGGCGCTGATCGATCTCACCCTGGCCGAAGGTGCCGACCCCACCGCCACGCTGCACGATCTCAAGCACATCACCGAACAGCTGCTGGTGCGCAATCCGGCCTACCGCTGCACGCGCTGCGGGTTCGGCGCGCGCACCCACCATTGGCAGTGCCCCAGCTGCAAGGAATGGGGCACGGTGAAGCCCCTGCTGAACTACGCGGTGCTCTGACCGGTGCAGGGCACGATGGCCATGGTGGCACTGCCGGCACTGACCCTGCTGGCGGCCCTGCTGACGTGGGGCGCGCAGCGTTATGCCATGCACCGGCAACTGCTGGACCATCCCGGCGAACGCCGCAGCCATCGCATCGCCACGCCGCGCGGCGGTGGCATTGCCATCGTGCTGAGCGTCCTGCTGGCGTCGGTGGCCGGCGCATTCCTGTATCCCGGCACCGCGCGGGTGCTGCTGCTGTTCGCCCTTGGCCTGCTGATGGTGGCCGGCATCGGCTGGTGGGACGATCATCGGCCGTTGCCGGCGATACGCCGCCTGCTGGTGCACATGCTGGCCTCGGCGCTGCTGGCCGGGCTGGTCTGGCAGGCCAGCGGCAACCTGCTGCAGGCCGTGCTGGTGTTCCTGGTCGCCACCGCGCTGGTGAACCTGTGGAACTTCATGGACGGCATCAACGGCATCGCCGCCAGCCAGGCCCTGGTGGCCGCGCTGGGGTTCGCCGCGGTGCTGCCGTGGCCGCTCAGCCTGGCGGCGTTGGCGCTCGCGGCGGCGTGCCTCGGTTTCCTGCCGTTCAATTTTCCGCGCGCGCGCATCTTCATGGGTGATGTCGGCAGCGGTGCGCTGGGTTACCTGCTGGCCGCCCTGGGGGCACTGGCCAGCGTGGCCACCGACATCGGCTGGCTGGCGCTGCTGGCACCGCTTTCGGTGTTCATCGTGGACGCGGGCTTCACACTGCTCTGCCGCATGCTTTCCGGGCAACGTTGGATGGAACCTCACACGCAACATGTCTATCAGCGTGCGGTGAAGGCGGGCTTCAGCCACGCCCGCGTGACTGGCGTGTATATTCTGCTGGGCCTGCTGGGTTCGGCGGTGCTTGTTGCCAGCGTTCGGCTGCCGCCCTGGCAGCAGGCCGGTGCGACGGTTGCCTGGGGACTGGTGCTGGTCTGTCTCTGGGGTGTCATGCGCATTCGTCTGCGCAATCTTTGAGGATCCGTAGCATTCATGTCCGTCTGGCGAAATCGAATCATCGCATCGGTGCCGCGCACCGCCATCGTCATCCATGACCTCTTCATGGTGTGGGCCTGCTGGCAGCTGCTGCACGCCGGGCGTTACTCGATCCTTCCTGATGCCCCGGCGCTGCCGCTGTGGAACGTGGATACCTCGCTGGTGCTCGGCATCCAGGCACTGGTGTTCTGGCGTGTCGGCCTGTACCGCGGCCTGTGGCGTTTCGCCAGCGTCGCCGACCTGATCAACATCTTCAAGGCCAGTTTCATCGGCCTGGTCGCCATCGTGCTGACCCTCGCCTGGAAGCGCTTCAACGGCGTTCCGCTGTCGGTGCTGGTGATCTATCCGTTCGCGCTGTCGGCCCTGCTGGGCGCGCCGCGTCTGCTGTACCGCGCCTGGAAGGACTACCAGGCACTGCAGTCGGACAGCAGCGCGCGACGGGTGCTTATCCTCGGTGCGGGGCAGGCGGCCGAGGCCCTGATCCGCGATCTGCGCCGCTCCGGCGAATACGTGCCGGTGGGGCTGCTCGACGATGCCCCGCACCTGCAGGGCGCCAAGCTCCAGGATCTTCCCATCCTGGGCACGCTGGACGATGTGGCGGCCGTGGCGCGCGAATCCGCTGCCCGGCTGATCGTCATCGCCATTCCCTCGCTCGATGCGGTGGGCATGCAGCGCGTGGTCGGCCTGTGCGAAAGCACGGGCGTGCCGTTCCGCACCGTGCCGCGCCTGAACGACATCCTGCAGGGGCAATCGCTGCCCGGGCAGCTGAAGGAAGTGGCCATCGAGGATCTGCTGGGCCGCAAGCCCATCCATCCGGACTGGTCGCTCATCCGCGGCTGGCTGGGCGGGCGCACCGTGCTGGTCACCGGTGCCGGCGGTTCCATCGGCTCGGAGCTGTGCCGCCAGTGCGCGCGGCATGGGGCAGGGCGCATCGTGCTGCTGGAGATGAGCGAGCTGCTGCTGCTGACCATCGAAGCCGAGCTGCGCCGCAGCTTCCCGGATATCGAAGTGGAGGCGGTGCTGGGCGATTGCGGTGATCCGGCGGTGATCCGCCACGCGCTGTCCCTGCATCGCATCGAAGCGGTGTTCCATGCCGCCGCCTACAAGCAGGTGCCGGTGCTGGAACGCCAGCTGCGTGAAGCGGTACGCAACAACATCCTGGCCACCGAGAACGTCGCGCGTGCCTGCCTGGAAGCGCGGGTGGAACATTTCGTGTTCATTTCCACCGACAAGGCCGTCGATCCGGTCAATTCGCTCGGCGCCAGCAAACGCTACGCGGAAATGATCTGCCAGAGCCTGGACCAGAAGTCCTCGCACACCCGTTTCGTGACCGTGCGCTTCGGCAACGTGCTGGCCTCGGCCGGCAGCGTGGTGCCGCTGTTCCGCGAGCAGATCCTCAAGGGCGGGCCGGTGACCGTGACCGATCCGGAGGTCACCCGCTATTTCATGACCATTCCCGAAGCCTGCCAGCTGATCCTGCAGGCCGCCGCATCGGCGTCGCACGGTGCCATCTACACCTTGGACATGGGCGAACCGGTACCGATCCGGGTGCTGGCCGAACAGATGATCCGCCTGGCCGGGAAACAGCCGTACAAGGACATCGCCATCATCTATACCGGTCTTCGTCCCGGCGAGAAGCTGCACGAAACGCTGTTCTATTCGGACGAGGATTACCGGCCGACCTCGCACCCCAAGGTGCTGGAGGCCGGCGTGCGCACGTTCTCGCGCGATCTGGTGCTGGCCAACGTGCCGCGCCTGCGCGAGGCCATCGCGAGCTACGACACCGAGGCGATCCGGGACATCCTGTTCGCCACGATGCCCGAGTTCGATCCATTGCAACAGGATGCAAACATTCCATCCGCTAATGTAGTGCCCTTTCCGGCACGAGAAGCCCATAGGTAATCGATGAGCAAGCGAATCAGAAAGGCAGTTTTTCCAGTGGCAGGGCTCGGGACGCGCTTTTTGCCGGCAACCAAGACGGTTCCGAAGGAGATGTTGCCGATCATCGATCGTCCACTCATCCAGTACGCCGTCGATGAAGCCATCGAGGCTGGTTGCGATACCCTGATTTTCGTCACCAACCGCTACAAGCATTCCATCGCCGATTATTTCGACAAGGCGTACGAGCTGGAGCAGAAGCTGGAGCGCGCCGGCAAGCAGGAGCAGCTGGAGCTGGTCCGGCATGTGCTGCCGGAAGGCGTGCGCGCGGTATTCGTCACCCAGGCAGAAGCGCTGGGCCTGGGCCATGCCGTGTTGTGCGCCAAGGAAATCGTCGGCGACGAACCGTTTGCGGTATTGCTGCCGGACGACCTGATCTGGAACCGCGGCGACGGCGCGCTCAAGCAGATGGCCGATCTGAACGAAACCAGCGGCGCCAGCGTGATCGCCGTGGAAGACGTGCCGCACGAGCAGACCGGCAGCTACGGCATTGTCGCCACGGAAACCTTCGATGGCCGGAAGGGCCGTATTTCCGCGATCGTCGAGAAGCCGAAGCCGGAGGATGCGCCCAGCGACCTGGCGGTGGTGGGCCGTTACGTGCTCAGCCCGAAGATCTTCGAGCTGCTGGAATCCACCGGCAAGGGCGCGGGTGGTGAAATCCAGCTGACCGATGCCATCGCCGAGCTGCTGAAGACCGACAAGGCGGATGCCTACCGTTTCGAGGGCACCCGTTTCGATTGCGGCACCCACCTGGGTCTGGTGGAAGCGACGATCCGCTTCGCGCTGAACAGCCAGAAGCTGGCCAAGCCCGCGCGTGAGAAGCTGCAGGCGATGCTGGCGGAGTGATGCCGGCGAACGGCTGAGCCCCTTGTGGTTGGGGTTCTGGTGGTTCTGGTGGTTGGGCCGGGCGGGTAGAGGTTGCGGGGGACGGCAAAAACTGCGTCCTGCGTGCCTCGTTTCGCGCCATCCATGGCGCTCTACGCCCCCGCAACCTCCACCCGCCCGGCCCCGGACACATGCCGGGGCCCCACCACATAAGAAGAAAATAAAAAGCAAAAGCAAAAAGCAGAAAGGCGGCCGTCGGCCGCCTTTCTGCTTTTCATCCATCAGTTCACTTCCAACCGCTTCCGCCGGGACTGTCCGCCACCGCCGACCTGTCGAAGGGCGGGGCGGGGTGGGCTGGTGGGGGTGTTGAGCGCCAAGGGTCGGACGCATGCGTCCGACGGATTGGGCAGGAGCCCAACCCCGGTCTTGCCGTGTGCGCAGGACAGCGCACACGAGCAAGCGCGAAACAAGGCCCGCAGGAGCGGCTTTTGCCGTCCCCCACCAGCTCACCCCGTCCCACCCATCCCACCAGCCTCAGCGACGCGGTTGCCGTTGCCGTTGCTTCAAAGCAGGGTGCCGGGGCGCAGCCCCGGCGAACCCACCCCTTACAGCGCCTCGAACACGCCTGCCGCACCCATGCCCGTGCCGATGCACATCGTCACCATGCCGTACTTCTGCTGGCGACGACGCAGTCCGTGCAGCAGCGTGGCCGTACGGATCGCACCGGTCGCACCCAGCGGATGCCCCAGCGCGATCGCGCCGCCCAGCGGATTGACCTTGTCGGGGTCCAGCCCGCAATCGCGGATCACCGCCAGCGACTGCGCCGCGAAGGCTTCGTTGAGCTCGATCCAGTCCAGCTGGTCCTGGCTCAGGCCGGCCTGCTTCAGCGCCTTCGGAATCGCCGCGATCGGGCCGATGCCCATCACTTCCGGCCGTACACCGGCCACCGAGAAGCTGACGAAACGCGCCAGCGGGGTCAGGCCGTAATCCTTGATCGCCTGTTCCGACGCCAGCAGCACCGCGCCGGCACCGTCGCTCATCTGCGACGAGTTGCCGGCGGTGACCGTGCCGCCGAACTGGCCGTTGCGGAACACCGGGCGCAGCTTGGCCAGGCCTTCAGCCGAGGAATCCGGACGCGGGCCTTCGTCGGTGTCGGCGATCTTGTTGCGGGTGATGATGCGCTGGCCATCGGCCAGGTCCGGCAGGTGCGAGACGATCTCGTACGGGCTGATCTCGTCCTTGAACTCGCCGTTCTGGATGGCGGCCATGGCCTTCTGGTGCGAGGCC
>JAFAFF010000101.1 GCA_023423605.1 Pseudomonadota bacterium | reverse complement strand
ACTATGGCCCCTATGGCTGGGTGGAAGACTTCGATCCGGACTGGACGCCCAACACCACCGATGCGCAACGGCGCCGTTACCGCTTCGGCACGCAGCCGCAGGTGGCGTTCTGGAATCTCACCCGTTTCGCGCAGGCGCTGTCGTCGCTGTTCGCCGACGTGCAGCCGCTGCAGGCCGGGCTGGATGCGTTCGGGCACACGCTGGCGGCATGCACGCGGCGCGATGCGGCAGCCAAGCTGGGCCTGACCGCGGCCAGCGAGGATGACCTGCAGCTGCATCGGCGCTGGCAGCAGATCATGCACGATGGCGCGATGGACATGACGCTGTCCTACCGGGCATTGATGCACGTGGATGCGGACCGCCCCGATGCGACGGTGCTGGATGACGTGTACTACGACGCTGCGCGTCGCGATGCGGTACGCGAGCCGCTGCGCGCCTGGCTTGAAGCGTATGCAGCGCGGTTGCGGGCCGATCCGATGACGGCGGCGGAACGGCAGCAGTGCATGGGCGCGGCCAATCCGCTGTATGTGCTGCGCAACTGGCTGGCGCAGGAAGCCATCGAACGCGCCACGCAGGGTGACCTGGGCGGCGTGCGCGCATTGCAGGAGGTGCTGCGCCATCCCTATACACCGCGCGAAGGCATGCAGCATTACGCCGGCAAGCGCCCGGCCTGGGCCGACCACAAGGCCGGCTGTTCGATGCTTTCCTGCAGCTCCTGAGCCATCCAGGTAGTGCCGGGCTCTGCCCGGCAACCCCATGCACCCACGCATCCCCCCCGCGCAAGGCATCCATCACCCGGAACGGTTACCCTATGCCGCCATCAGCCAACCCGTTCCCGCCATGACCGACGCCACCGTCGCCGCACCGCAGTGGGCCGCGCGCCTGCGCGACATCGCCGATTTCCCCAAGCCCGGCATCCTGTTCAAGGACATCATGCCGCTGCTCGCCGATGGCGACGATTTCCGTGCGGCGATCATTGCAATGTGCGCGCGCTGGCGCGGGCACCGGTTGGACGCCGTCGTCGGCATCGAATCGCGGGGTTTCATCCTTGGCGCGGCGATGGCGCACGAACTGGGCATCGGCTTCGTGCCGGTACGCAAGCCGGGCAAGCTGCCGGGCAAGGTGCTGCGCGAGGAATACACGCTGGAATACCGCAGCGACTGCGTCGAGGTGCATGCCGACGCGTTGCCCGCCGGTGCGCGCGTAGCGGTCATCGACGATGTGCTGGCGACCGGCGGCACGCTGGTCGCAGCGTTGTCGCTGGTGCGTCGTCTGGGTGTGGACGTGGTCGGCGCCGGTGTGCTGGTGGAACTGGATGGCCTGGGCGGACGCGCACGCTGGGAAGCGGGTCTGCCGTTGCACGCTGAACTGGTCTACTGACGGCAGCCGGGCAGAGCCCGGCTCTACGCGCAACGGCGATTACATCGCGCGTACGCGGAACCGGCGGCCCTTGATCTTGCCTGCTTCCAGCTTCGCTACGGCCTTGCCGGCCTGTTCGCGGGCGATGGCCACATAGGACCGCGTCGCGTAGATCGCGATCTTGCCGATATGTTTTCCGGCCAATCCCGCATCGCCGGTCAGGGCACCCAGGATGTCGCCGGGACGCAGCTTGTCGGTCTTGCCGCCATCGATGCGCAACGTGCGCATGGCCGCCTGCGGCAGCACGTCCGGACGGCTGGTCGCCAGCGGGGTCTTCTGCCAGTCCAGCGCCGCACCGCGCTGCGCTTCCAGCGCCTCTGCACGCGTTTTCTCACGGCCCGCCACCAGGCTGATCGCCAGGCCGCTGGCACCGGCGCGGCCGGTCCGGCCGACGCGGTGCTGGTACGTCTCGATGTCGGTCGGCAGTTCGTAGTTGATCACCGCCGCCAGGTCTTCCACGTCCAGTCCGCGCGCCGCGACATCGCTTGCCACCAGCACATTGCAGCTGCGGTTGGCGAAACGCACCAGCACTTCCTCACGGTCGCGCTGTTCCATGTCGCCATGCAGGGCGAGTGCGGAAAAGCCGAACTGCTGCAGTGAATTGGCGACCTCGTCGACATCCTTGCGGGTATTGCAGAAGACCACCGCCGATTCCGGCGTGTGCTTCAGCAGCAGGCCCGCCAGGGCCTTCTGGCGATGCGCCGGTTCCACTTCGCAGAACAGGTGGCGGATGTCCGGAGCGTGGTCGGCACCTTCCACGGTGACTTCCAGCGCATCGCGAAGCACGTCGCGACCGATCGCGCGGATGGCATCCGGAAAGGTGGCCGAGAACAGCAGCGTCTGCCGATCCTTGTGGGTGCGTCCGGCGATCTCGCGGATGGGTTCTTCAAAGCCCATGTCCAGCATGCGGTCGGCCTCGTCCAGCACCAGCGTGCGCACCTGGCCCAGGTTCAGCGCGCGCTTGCGGGCAAGTTCCTGCACGCGTCCGGGAGTGCCCACCACCACGTGGGGATCATGCGCTTCCAGCGAAGCCAGCTGCGGCGCCAGTGGCACGCCGCCGGTCAGCACCAGCAGTTTCATGTTCGCAATGCCGGTGGCCAGCCGCCGGATCTGCTTGCCCACCTGGTCAGCGAGTTCGCGGGTAGGACACAGCACCAGCGCCTGGACGCGCTGGGTGGACGGGTCCAGCGCCTGCAGCAGGCCCAGCCCGAATGCTGCCGTCTTGCCGCTGCCGGTGGGCGCCTGGGCGATCACATCGCGGCGTGCGAGGATGGCCGGCAGGCTCTGTGCCTGCACGGCGGTGAGGGTGGTGTAGCCGAGCGCATCCAGGCCGGGCTGCAGGGCCGGGTTCAGCGGCAGGGTAGAGAAATCGTTCATGGCACATTGTACCGGCAGCCGCATGGCGCGGGGCTGCCCGGCGCCACGCGACCATGCAGGTAGTGCGGGGCTCTCATGCAGGTAGAGCGGGGCTCTGCCCCGCTGGAGGGCCACGGTGATTCAGCCGCTCAGAGCCCGGCACCACGCGGCGATGTCACCGGACACGTCCGGCAACGCCAGCACGCCGTGCTGGATGGCGAACCCTCCCAGCACCAGCCAGGCGAACAGCAGCGCTGCCAGCAGCAGCGGCTTGAGGCCAGCCTGGCGCAGCGCCGATACGTGCGTGGTGAGTCCCAGCGCCGCCATCGCCATCGCCAGCAGCGCCGTATCCAGCTGCACCAGCCCGTGCTGCACGGTCGCCGGCAGCAGATGCAGCGAATTGATGCCGGCCACGGCCACGAAACCGAACGCGAACCATGGCACGACGATCGACGTGCGCTGCCCATCGGCCTGGCCGGCCCGGCCTCGTGCAAGCCGCAGCGACAGCAGCACCAGGAAGGGCGCGAGCAGCATCACCCGCACCATCTTGGCGATCACCGCGGTATTGGCCGCTTCTTCCCCCAATGCACGTCCGGCGGCCACCACCTGTGCTACTTCATGCACCGTCGCGCCGGTGAACAGGCCATAGCGCTGTGCGTCCATGGCCAGCCATCCCTGCGCCACGCCCAGCTGATACAGCGCCGGATACAGGAACATCGCCACGGTACCGAACACCACCACGGTGGATACCGCCACCGTGACCTGCGCCGGCCGACCGCGCACCACCGGGTCGGCCGCCATCACCGCGGCGGCGCCGCAGATGGCGCTGCCGGCGCCAATCAACATGGCGGCCTCGCGCTCCATGCGGAATACCCGCACCCCCAGCCAGCAGGCCAGGCCGAACGTGCTGGCGACCACCAGCGCATCGATCAGCACGCCGGCCGCGCCGACCTGGCCGATGTCCTGGAAGGTCAGGCGCAGCCCATACAGCACGATGCCCGCACGCAGCAGCCAGTGTTTGGCGAAGCCGACCCCCGCCGCACTGACCGGCGCCAGCCGCGGGTAGGCCGTATTGCCCAGCACGATGCCGGCCACGATGGCCACGGTCAGCGCACTGAGTCCGCGGGCCTGCAGCCACGGCAGGCCTGCCAGCCACGCGGCAACGGCGGCCAGCGTGCCGGTCAGCAGCAGCCCGGGAAGCAGGCCGCGCCAGCGTTCGGCGGACCAGCGCAGGCGGGGCAGGGCGGAAGTCTGCATGGGACGAACCGGAAGGAAGGACTTCGCAGCCTGCGACTTTCCCATATACCTGTAAAACGAATTGATCTGGTAATATCAACCTGAAAAGAAGGTTGAAAAGCATGCGCCTCACGCTTCGCGAGCTGCAGGTCTTCGTCGCCATCGCCGACCACGGAAGCACCAGCGCTGCGGGTGTGGCGATCGCGCTTTCGCAGTCGGCCAGCAGCGCTGCGCTGCAGGAACTGGAATCCCAGTTCGGCACCCCGCTGTTCGACCGTGTCGGCAAGCGGCTGGTGCTCAATGCGCATGGCCGTGCGCTGCACGAACCGGCACGTGCGCTGCTGGTCAACGCCGCCGATCTGGAACGCCAGCTGGTTACGCAGGGCGCGCTGCAGCAGGCGCCGCTGCGGCTGCTGCTTGCGGCCAGCACCACCATCGGCAATTACCTGATGCCGCCGCGCATTGCCGCCCTGCTGCAGCAGGCGCCACGCGCGGAGGTGGACCTGCGCATCGACAACACCGCCGGCGTGGTGGCCGCGGTGCAGCGGCTGCAGGTGGATGCCGGACTCATCGAAGGGCCGTGCCACGAACCCGGCCTGCAGGTGCTGCCCTGGCAGCAGGACCCGCTGGTGGTGGTGGCCGCAGCCGATGCGCCAGCGCAGTGGTCGCTGGATGCGCTGCGCCAGGCGCGCTGGCTGTTGCGCGAACCGGGCTCGGGTACCCGCGAAGCGGTGGAGCAGGCAGTGCGGCCGCACCTGCCGGATTTCGCCCGTACCCTGCAGCTGGGCAGCACCGAAGCGATCAAGCAGGCGGCCATCGCCGGTCTGGGCGTGGCCTGCCTGTCGCGGCACGCGCTGGAGGAGTCGCTGGCGCTGGGCCGCCTGCAGGTGCTGCACACGCCATTGCCGCCGTTGCGCCGGCAGCTGTGGCTGGTACGCCACCCGGCCCGGCAATGGCTGCCGGGGCTGGACATGCTGCTGGGCCCGATGCAGGCAGGATGAGCGCAGCCGTCGGCACCCACGTACAATGGGCGGATGCCTCTGATTACCCTGCAGAACGTCGACTTCAGCGTCGGCGGCCCGTTGTTGCTGGAAAAAGCCGAACTGTCGATCGAACCGGGCGAGCGCATCGCCCTGATCGGCCGCAACGGCGCCGGCAAATCCACCTTGCTCAAGCTGCTGTCCGGCGATCACAAGCCCGATGACGGCGAAGTCCGCGTGCAGCAGGGCGTCCGTGTGACGCGCCTGGAACAGGAAGTGCCACACGGCGCGGCCGGCAGCGTCTTCGACGTGGTGGCCGACGGCCTGGGCGAACTGGGCCAATGGCTGGCCGAATTCCATCATCTCAGCCATGCCGATGAGTTCGACGGCGAAGCGCTGGGCAATGTACAGGCGAAGATCGACGCCGCCAACGGCTGGGGACTGGACCAGCGCGTCAGCGAAACCCTGACCAAGCTGGACCTGGATGGCGATGCCGAGTTCGCGCGCCTGTCCGGCGGCATGAAGCGCCGCGTGCTGCTCGGCCGCGCGCTGGTATCCAGCCCGGACCTGCTGCTGCTGGATGAACCGACCAACCACCTGGACATCGAGGCCATCGACTGGCTGGAAATGTTCCTGAAGAACTGGAACGGCAGCGTGGTGTTCGTCACCCATGACCGCCGCTTCCTGCGCGCGCTGGCCACCCGCATCGTCGAGATCGACCGCGGCCAGGTCACCAGCTGGCCCGGCGACTGGGCCAACTACGAACGCCGCCGCGAAGAACGCTTGAATGCCCAGGCGCAGGAAAACGCGCGCTTCGACAAGCTGCTGGCACAGGAAGAAGTATGGATCCGCCAGGGCATCAAGGCGCGCCGCACCCGTGATGAGGGACGCGTACGCCGCCTCAAGGCGATGCGCGTGGAGCGTTCGCAGCGCCGCGAACTGGGTGGCAACGTCAGGATGGAAGCCGCCCAGGGCGTCAGCTCCGGCAAGAAGGTCATCGACGTCAAGGACATTTCGTTCGCCTTCGGCGAGCGTTGCATGGTGCGCGATTTTTCCACCACCATCCTGCGTGGCGACCGTATCGGCCTGATCGGCCCCAACGGCAGCGGCAAGACCACGCTGCTCAAGCTGCTGCTGGGCGAACTGCAGCCGGCCACGGGTGAGGTGAACGCCGGCACCAACCTGCAGATCGCCTATTTCGACCAGTACCGCTCGGTGCTGCGCGAAGACTGGAGCGCCATCGAAAACGTGGCCGAGGGCCGCGATTTCCTTGAGTTCAATGGCAAGCGCAAGCACGTGCATGCCTACCTGCAGGACTTCCTGTTCACCCCCGAACGCGCGCGTGCGCCGATCACCCGGCTGTCCGGTGGCGAACGCAACCGCCTGCTGCTGGCCAAACTGTTCGCGCAGCCGTCCAACCTGCTGGTGATGGATGAACCGACCAACGACCTGGACGTGGAAACGCTGGAGCTGCTGGAAGAGCTGCTGGGCGACTACACCGGCACCCTGCTGCTGGTCAGCCATGACCGCGACTTCCTCGACAACGTGGTGACCTCCACGCTGGTGATGGAAGGCGATGGCGTGGTGGGCGATTACGTGGGCGGCTATTCCGACTGGCAGCGGCACGCCGCGCGCGTGGCGGTCGCGGACGTGGCACCGACGGTTGCCAGCAGGCCGGTCGCCGCGCCTGGCGCGCCGGCGGCGGCCGAACCGGCCGTGCAGAAGCGCAAGCTCAGCTACAAGGACGCGCGCGAACTTGAACAGCTGCCGCTGAAGATCGAGACCCTCGAGAAGGATGTGGAAGGGCTGACCGCGGCGATGAACGACCCGGCCTTCTACCAGCGCAGCGCAGCGGAGATGGCAGCGCACAACCAGCAGCTGGCGAAGGTGCAGGCGGAGCTGGATGCCGCCTACGCGCGCTGGGAAGAACTGGACGGCTGAGAGACGCCGGTGTGGTGGGCGAGAACTGTTGTGGCGGCCGACGACTGGTGGGCGACGGTCGGTGGGTGACGACTGGTGGCCGACGACCGGTGGGTGACGACTGGTGGGTGACGACTGGTGGGTGACGACCGGTGGGCAACGACTGGTGGGTGACGACCGTTGGTCGTCACCTGGTTGGCCTGAACCCTGAAGCGTGACGACCAACGGTCGTCACCCACCAGCTCTTACCCACCAGCTCTTACCCACCCGCTCTCAGCCACCCGCTCTCAGCCACCAAATTTCATCACCAGCTCTCATCCACCCGTGCAGCGCGTCAGCGCGGTCATTTCACGCCGTGCAGGTCGCGCAGCTGGGTGGTGCGGGATCCGAAGTAGGCGGCCAGGTCGGCGATCTCCTGGTCACCCAGATCAGTCGCCTGCGGCGTCATCAGGGCGTGCTGGCGATCGCCGGAGCGATACGCCTGCAGCGCGTGCGCCAGGTAATCACCGTATTGTCCGCCGAGTTTCGGATACGTCGGATCGATGGGGGAATTGCCATCGGCACCGTGGCAGTCGATGCAGCTCTGGCCGGTGGCCTTGCCCTTCACCTGCGCGCGCGCTTCACCGGCGGCAACGCGCCCGGCTGGCAGGCCGGCCGAGGACGACGGCGCGGGAAGATCGCCGCTGGCCTGACCCGGCTGGTCCGGCGACTGCGTGCTGCTGTCTTCGTGCGAGGGGGAGCAGGCCGCCAGCAGCAGGGCAAGCGACAAGGCGATGGCGTGGCGCGTGAACGACGCGGGCTTCGACATGTGGACGTGCCTTACTTGATGGTGGACAGATAAACAGCGAGATCGGCGATCTCCTGTTCGCTGAAACTCATCGACTGCGCCTGCATCGTCGGATGCCGGCGCTTGCCCTGGCGGTACTCCGTGAGCGCCTGCAGCAGGTACTGCTCGCTCTGCCCGCCGATCTTCGGCACGCGGTAGCTGGGGTAGGCGTTCTTGTAGCCGGTGATGCCGTGGCACCCCTGGCAGGTGTAGGCAAGTACCCGTCCGTTGTCGAAATTGCCGGTCAGGGCAGCCGCGGGCGCCGGTTCCTGCGGTGCCGGGAGCGGCGTGGCAGGCGCGGGCGCAGAGGCATCTGCAGCAACGGGGGCAGGGGCGGTGGGAGCGGCCCGTACGGCGGCCCCGAAGGGCAGGAGGACGGCCAGAGCGAGACAAGCGGCGAGCGGCTGCGGGCGCATGATGTCGTTTCCGGGATTCGGGTCTGGTCGTTCCGGCGTGGGGTACGGAACGGTCCGAGTATAGCCGCAGGTTTCATCTCCCTGAAATGGGGACGCGCCGACCAGCGGCGTGAAGTCACCGTGACCTTTGGGATATGGTGTACCCGTGAGGTGGTGCATTACTTTGCTACCACACCTGTCCACGCATCCCCAGGGACCCGACGATGTCACGCCATGCCTTCACGCCCGCCGGCCGCAGCGGAATCTGCGCCGCCGCGCTGCTCATATCCCTTTCCCTGCCGTTGCTGCTGGGCGGCTGCGGCGCCGGTTCCGGCAACGAGGCCAAGGCGGCCGAGACCAAGGCCGGCAAGGACGCGGACAAGAAACCCGACGCCGTACCTGTTGAAGTGGCGGTGGCCAGCCACAAGGGCGTGGCTGCCAGCTATACCGGCACCGCCGCACTGGAGCCGCGCGCCGAATCCCAGGTGGTCGCCAAGACCTCCGGCGTGGCGCTGGCGGTGCTGGTGGAAGAGGGCCAGCAGGTACGCGCCGGACAACCGCTGGTACGGCTGGACCCGGACCGCGCGCGGTTGAACGTCGCGCAGAGCGAAGCGGTGCTGCGCAAGCTGGAAAACAACTACCAGCGCGCCAACAAGCTGGTTGGCCAGCAGATGGTCAGCGCCGCCGATGTCGACCAGCTGCGCTATGACGTGGAGAACGCCCGCGCGCAGCATCGTCTGGCCACCTTGGAACTGTCCTACACTACCGTGATCGCACCGATTTCCGGTGTCATCGCATCGCGTTCCATCAAGACCGGCAACTTCGTGCAGATCAACACGCCGATCTTCCGCATCGTCGACAACTCGCGCCTGGAAGCCACCCTCAACGTGCCCGAACGCGAGCTGGCCACGCTGCGTGCCGGCCAGCCGGTCACCCTGATGGCCGATGCGCTGCCGGGCAAGCGCTTCACCGGCACCGTGGACCGCATCGCGCCGGTGGTGGATTCCGGCAGCGGCACCTTCCGCGTGGTGAGCGCGTTCGATGGCGGCGCGCAGTCGCTGCAGCCAGGCATGTTCGGACGCATCCGCATCGATTACGACCAGCGCGCCGACGCCCTGGTGGTGCCGCGGCTGGCGCTGCTGGACGACGGTGAACCGGCCGTCTTCCGCGTCCGTGAAGGCAAGGTGGCGCGCGTGCCGGTGACGCTGGGCTATGCCGAAGGCGCCTGGGTGGAGATCCGTGACGGTCTGGCTGCGGGCGACCAGGTGGTCACCGCCGGCAAGGTGGCGCTGCGCGATGGCACCGCAGTACAGGTCATCACACCGGCCGCTGCGAAGACGGTCGCCAAGGCCGCGCCGGCCGCCAAGGCCGGGAGCGCGCAATGACCTCGGCCGGCAACGACCACGGCAATGATCCCCATGGCGGCACCGCACCGGGCGGCAGCGGTGGCGGGCTGGTGGAATTCGCCACCCGCCGCCGCGTCACCATCGCCATGTGCACGGTCACCCTGATCCTGTTCGGGTTGATCGCGCTGGGCAGCCTGAAGGTGAACCTGCTGCCGGACCTGAGCTATCCCACGCTGACCGTGCGCACCGAATACACCGGTGCGGCGCCATCGGAGATCGAAACGCTGGTCACCGAGCCGGTCGAGGAAGCCGTCGGCGTGGTCAAGAGCCTGCGCAAGCTGAAATCCATCTCGCGCACCGGGCAGAGCGACGTGGTGCTGGAGTTCGCCTGGGGCACCAACATGGACCAGGCCAGCCTGGAAGTGCGCGACAAGATGGAAGCGCTGAACCTGCCGCTGGAAGCCAAGGCACCGGTGCTGCTGCGCTTCAACCCGTCCACCGAGCCGATCATGCGGCTGGTGATTTCCAGCAAGGACTCGCCGTCCTCCGAAGCCGATGCGGTGCGTGAGCTCACCGGCCTGCGCCGCTATGCCGACGAAGACCTGAAGAAGAAGCTGGAACCGGTCACCGGCGTGGCGGCGGTGAAAGTGGGCGGCGGCCTGGAAGACGAGATCCAGGTGGACATCGACCAGCAGAAGCTGGCCCAGCTCAACCTGCCCATCGATACCGTCATCCAGCGGCTGAAGGAAGAAAACATCAACATTTCCGGCGGACGCCTGGAAGAAGGGTCGCAACGCTTCCTGGTGCGCACCGTCAACCAGTTCGTCGACCTGGAGGAAATCCGCAACCTGCTCATCACCGCGCAGTCCTCCAACGGCAGCGCGGCAGATTCGGCCATGGCGCAGATGTTCGCCATCGCCGCGTCCACCGGTTCGGATGCGGCCATCGCGGCGGCATCGGCGGCGCAGAGCGCCTCCGGCGGCAGCGGCTCCAGCGTGATCGCCAACGGCGTGCCGGTGCGGCTCAAGGATGTCGCCAGCGTGCGCCAGGGCTACAAGGAGCGCGAAGCCATCATCCGCCTGGGCGGCAAGGAAGCGGTCGAGCTTGCGATCTACAAGGAAGGCGATGCGAACACCGTGGCCACCGCCGAAGCGCTGCGTGCGCGGCTGGAGCAGATCAAGGCCACGTTCCCGGCCGACGCCGAACTGACCACCATCGAGGATCAGTCGCGCTTCATCGAGCACGCCATCAGCGATGTCAAGAAGGATGCGGTGATCGGCGGCGTGCTGGCCATCCTGATCATCTTCCTGTTCCTGCGCGATGGCTGGAGCACGTTCGTGATCAGCCTGTCGCTGCCGGTGTCCATCATCG
>JAFAFF010000317.1 GCA_023423605.1 Pseudomonadota bacterium | reverse complement strand
CGCCATCGCGATGGCATCGGCGGCCTGTCCACTCAGCAGGAGGCGGTTGGCCAGCCCGGTGAGCGGATCATAATGGGCCAGCAGTTCGATCCGCTCGCTGGTCTCGCGTTCGCGGGTTATGTCACGGAACAGCACCACGAACCGCTCGGGCAGGCCGTCGCGACGGTCCAGTTCGACCAGCACCTGCACCCAGACGCGCAGCCCCGAGGGGCGATGGAAACAGAGATCCAGCTGCTCCGGCAGACCGCCGGCGGCGATGCGCTCCAGCGCCGCCTCCAGGCTGTCGCGCGATTCGCTGGTGTAGAGCGCCAGCGCCTGCTCCAGGGTAATCGGCTCCTTGCGCAGGCCATGGATGCGGTAGCACTCCTCGGTCCACTGCATCTGCCGGGTGGCAACCTCGATCTCGCAGCCGCCGATGTGGCCGAGCGCGGACACGCGGTTCAGCAGTTCGGTGCGCCAGCGGATCAACGCGTCGGTCTGGTACTGCTCACTGATGTTCTGCACCTGGCCGAGCACGCGCTCCACGCGGCCGTCAGCGGCCAGCAGCGGCTGCATCCACAGGCGCAACTGTTGCGGCGCGCCGTCGGCCAGGCGCAGTTCCAGCTCCAGGTTCGCTGCCTGGCCATCGCGCCACAGCCGTTGCCATGCCGTGCGCAACTGGGCCCGCGAGCCCGCATGCAGCAGGCGCAGCCAACGACGCGGACGCGCGGGTTGTGTTTCATCATCGCCCAGCATCGTGCGCAGTTCCGCCGACCACCAGAACCGGCGGTCGGCGGCCTGCCAGGACCAACTGCCCATGCTGGCGATCTGCTGGGCCTGGCGAAGGTGCATCTGCTGGTCGTGCAGCTGCGCCTCCAGCTGCTTCTGCTGTTCAATATCGGTATGCGTGCCCACCATCCGCAGCGGCTGGCCATCGGCCGTGCGCGAAACCACCCGGCCACGATCCAGCACCCAGCGCCAGCGCTGGTCATCGTGCTGGCGGAAACGGAACTGGGCGCTGTATCGCTCCACCTCGCCGCGCAGGTGCGCCTGGATGGCCTGCCGCACCTGTGCGCGGTCGTCCGGATGCACGTGATCCAGAAGGCTGCCGGCCTGTTCCTGCAGTTCGCCGGCCGCCTGCGGACGCGGCGAGCGCAGCATGCGGTCACTGGCAACATCCCAGTCCCACAGGCCATGGCCGGCGCTGCCCAGGGCAAGTTCCCAGCGCTCGTCGGCCGGCTCGCCGGCTGGCTGCGGCACGCTCAGCGTGAACGCCAGCAAGGTGCCCTGCTCGTCCCGCACGGCGCGCAGCCAGCCATCATGGCGACCGCGCGCACCGCCCGGCAGGCTGCAGGGCACCAGGCCACCATCGGCCGCCAGCACGCGGATATCCTCCAGCATGTGCTGGTAGGTGGCCAGCGCCGCCGGCAGCTGATGTTCGCGGGCCACGCCATTGGCTGCCAGCGGCACGCCCTGTCGGTCCAGGACGACCAGCGCCGAGGCGAGCGGATGATGCAGCAGGCTGGCGATGATCCCTTGGTCCACGCGACGCACTCCAGTGACACTCCCGACAGCCGGGAACGCAAACATTAACGGCCCTCCAGCGGGATAATTGAGCGCCTTCGACGGCAGCGCGACACCCGTGCACGTTAAGATGGCCCGTACCCGCTTCGCGACGCCGCTGCCCGCCCGCCATGCCCAATGGTTTCCCTTCCCGCCCGGATCCCGCCGCCCCATCGGGCAGGGCCCCGCGCCTGCAGCGTCGCCGGGTGGTGCTGGGGTACCTGGTGCTGGCCCTGGCATGGATCGTCGCCGGCGATGCGGCGGTGGCCGCGCTGGCCACCGATGCGCGGCAGGCGGCGCTGCTGCAGGCGGCCAAGGGCATTGTCTTCGCCTGTGCCAGCGCCTGGCTGCTGTACCGGTTGCTGCGCCCACGCGGTGCATCGGAACCGGGCTCGGATCTGGCCGAGGTGCAGCGCACGCGCGGCGAACTGGAAACCAGCAACCGCGAACTGCACGCCATGGCCGGGCGCCTGTTTTCGCTGCAGGAAGACGAGCGCCGGGCGATTTCCCGCGACCTGCACGATGACATCGGGCAGTCCATCACCGCGATCAAGCTGTCGGCCTGGGCGGCGCTGGACGAGGACGACGATACCCGGCGGCGGGACGATCTGCAGCAGATCGTGACCCTGGCCGACACCACCGTCGGCCGGCTGCGCGACCTGTCCACCCTGCTGCGGCCGCCGCAGCTGGATGCGCTGGGCCTGGAGGCCGCGCTGCGCTGGCAGGCCGGCGTACTGTTCCGTTCGGCGCCTTCGGAACTGCTGGCGAGTATCGACGCCCTTCCCCGCCGTCCGGACAACGACATCGAACAGGCCTGTTTCCGCATCGCCCAGGAAAGCCTGACCAACGCGCTGCGGCACGCGCGCGCCAGCCAGGTGCTGCTGCAGCTGCAGGATGCCGGCCAGGGCCGGCTGCACCTGCAGGTGCGCGACGACGGTGAAGGCTTCGATCCCGGCGGCCCGCGCGGCCTTGGCCTGATCGTGATGCGCGAGCGCGCGCAGAGCGTCGGCGGCGTGCTGCGGATCGAATCGGCACCCGGCGAAGGCACCCTGATCGACCTCCATCTTCCCTACCAGACTGGCGCGTCCTGCGCCGCAACCGTGGATACCTGATCGCAATGTGGAACAGCAACGTGCCGCAGGTGAGCATCGGCGACGCCCCCGAACGCCTCGGTGCCGGCAATCCGGAACTGCACGCGATGGTCGCCGCGGCGGCGGCCGGCGGCGTGCCGGTGGCGCTGATGCACGTGGACATCGACCATTTCGCCTCGGTCAACGAGAACATGAGTGCTGAAGTGGGCGACCAGGCGCTGGTGCTGGTGGCGCAGCGGCTGCAGGCATGGCTGCACGGGCGCGGCAGGCTGTGGCGCCATGGCAGTGACGAGTTCCTGATCGCCGTCGCCCGCACCGCCGACGTACCGCTGCCGGAAGACCTGGCCGAGGAAGTGCGCCAACAGCTGGAACTGCCGTTGTCGGTGCTGCCGTACACCCTGTTCATGACCGGCAAGGTGGGCGTCAGCCTGTGCCCGGAACATGCCGGCAGCGTGTCGCGCCTGCTCGACCATGCGGAGGATGCGCTTTACCAGGCGGCCCGCGAAGGCGGCAATGCAGTACGCATCCACGCCGTGGGCACGCCGCCCAGCGCGCACAGCGAAAGCATCATCGCGCGGCAGATCATCGATGCGATTCCCAACGGCGAACTGAAGATGCGCTACCAGCCGCTGGTCAGTTCGCGCGATGGTCACGTGGTGGGGATGGAAGCGCTGCTGCGCTGGCAGTCACCCACCCTCGGCATGCTGGTGCCGGAGCGCTTCATGCGCACCGCCGAGCGCCTGGGC
>JAFAFF010000307.1 GCA_023423605.1 Pseudomonadota bacterium | reverse complement strand
GCCCTGGGCTGGCGCCACTGGTCCTCGCAGGGGCTGCCGCCGCTTGCGCCGGTGCCTGAAGGCGCGGTGGGCGATGCCGGCCCGGTGACGGTGGAACCGTTGGATCGCGATGCACCGAAGGTGCCGGCGGCAGGTGCCGACCCGATGGCGACCGATGATGCGGCGATGCTGGCCGATGCCGATTTTCCACTGCTGGCCGATGCCGACCTGCATGCCTGGACCGCGGCGGGTGCGCCGCTGCCGGTTGATGAATCGCAGGCGAAACCTTCGCGGCCGGAACCGCTGGCGCCGGTGCTGGAAACGGCCGCTGCCGATGAGTAGGGCATTGCTCGCAGCAGGCCTGATGCTGGTGCTGGCCGCCGCGCACGCGGCCCCGGGCGTGGCCGCCATGCCATCGGCGGCGGGTCCCATGGCCAGCCGCGGCGCGATGGCCGTACCTGCCTGGGAAAACCTCAGCGCGGAACAGCGCCGTGAGCGCCGCGCGCAGCATGCGACGTGGCGGGCGATGACCGAAAGCGAGCGCCAGCGTGTGCGCGATGCCGCGGCCCGTTTCGCGGCGCTGCCGCCGGACCGGCAGCAGGTGCTGCGCGAACAGTTCAACGCCCAGGACCAGGCATTCCGCGATGGCTGGCGGCTGGGGCCGCTGCTGGGCGAATACTTCGGGCGGCTGCAGGGCATGTTCGGTTTCGTGCCTGAAGCGCAGCGCGACAGGACGCTGGCGGTGCTGCGCCAGCTTTCTCCCGCCCAGCTGGCACAGCTTGCCCTGGTGGCGCAGCGCACGCCGCCGCAGCAGCGCGAGCAGGTGCGCACCGAGTTCCTGGGCGTGGCACCGGGCCAACGCGATGCCTGGCTCGCGCGCCAGGCCGGACAGTAGCGCCGGAACGGCGGTCATCTGCCGTGCTGGCCTGCCGAGCAGAGCCCGGCACTGCGTGGCATTCCTGGCTGCCGGGCGAAGCCCGGCATCAGGCGCCTTCGAGACAGATGGATGATCGGTCTGCGCATGGGTTCCCGCTTCCGCGTCAGGTAAGATAGGCGCCCGCAACCCGGTGCCTGTGCCCTTCGCGCGCAGCCGCAGTTGCCGTCCGTAGCATCATGTCCATTGCCTCCCCCGCGCCGCGCTTCGGCAAGGAAGTGCGCGCCACCGGCCTGCTCGCGCTGCCGCTTGTGCTGGGCCATGTCTCCACCGGCCTGATCTCCTTCGTCGACAACGTCATCGCCGGCCACCACGGCACCCACACGCTTGCCGCGGTCACCATCGGCACTGCGCTGCTGTGGCTGCCGCTGCTGATCCCGATCGGCACCCTGATCTCGCTCACCGCCTCGGTATCGCAGCTGCACGGTGCCGGCCGCGAACGCGAGATCGGACCGTTGTTCCGCCAGGCCTTGTGGCTGGCGCTGGGCCTCGGGCTGGTCATGTTCACCTTCCTCAGCGTGGTGCCGCCGCTGCTGCCGGCCTTCGGCATCGCGCCGGACATCGTGCCGGGCGCCACCGCTTTCCTGCATGCGGTGCGCTGGGGAGGGCCCGCGCTGACGCTGTACTTCTGCATGCGGTATCTCAGCGAAGGCATGCACTGGACCCTGCCGACCATGCTGATCGGCTTCGGTGGCCTGCTGGTGCTGGCGCCGATGGGCTATGTGCTGGCCAACGGCAGGCTCGGCTTTCCGGAAATGGGGGCCGAAGGCCTGGGCATCGCTTCGGCGGTGATGATGTGGCTGCAGGTGATCGCCTTCGCGGCCTATCTATGGAAAACCCGACGCTTCGCGCACCTGCAGCTGTTCTCGCATTTCGAAGGGCCACGCTGGGCGGCCATCCGCGATCTGCTGCGGACCGGCCTGCCGATCGGCATCACGGTGCTGATGGAGGGCGGTCTGTTCATTGTCACGGCCCTGCTGATTGGTCGCCTGGGAGCGCATGAAGCGGCCGCGCACCAGATCGCGATCAACGTGGCACAGCTGTGTTTCATGATCCCGATGGGCGTGGCCGAGGCGACCACCGTGCGCGTGGGACATTCGGTCGGGCGCGGTGATGGTTTCGGCGTACGCCGGGCCGCGTGGGCGGGCTACGCCATCATCATGGCGACGCAGGCGCTGTCGGCGCTGGTGCTGTTCACCGGCCACGATGCCATCGTCGGCGTGTATACCAACGATGTCGCGGTGGCCGCACTGGCCTCCACCCTGCTGCTGTACGCCGCCGCCTTCCAGTTCCCGGATGGCATCCAGGTGCTGTCGGCTGGCGCGCTGCGTGGCCTCAAGGACACCCGCGTGCCGATGTTCATCGCCATGTTCGCGTACTGGGGGCTTGGCATGCCGCTGGGTGCCGGGCTCGGTCTGGGGCTGGGCATGGGGCCGCAGGGCATGTGGATCGGACTGATCGTCGGGCTGACCGCCGCTGCCATCCTGATGGGGTGGCGGCTGAAGCGCAGCAGTGCGCGGGTCGGGCAGTCCGCGCTGTCCTGAACCCTTGATGTGAGCGTCGCGTCACGCCCGGGCCCTTACTTGTGTCCGATGCCGCGCGTCGACGCAACCGCTATGCTGATCCTGCTTGATCCACGGCAACCTGCCAACCGGAGTTCCCCATGAACCACACCGTGCCACCGCCGTTGCCTCCGGCACGCCGCAATCCCTTCGCCGCCTTCTTCGTCGGCCTGTGGGACGTGATGAATTTCACCCGCCGGTTGATCCTCAACCTGCTGTTTTTCGGCCTGCTGTTCTTCATCCTGATCGCGCTGGTGGTGGCTGCCGGCATGGGCGCCGGTGCCAGCAAGGCCGTGCAGGACCGCACCACGCTGGTGATCGCGCCGGAAGGCCGGCTGGTGGAACAGTTCAGCGCCGACCCGGTGAGCCGCGCGGTTGCCAGGGCGATGGGCGACAAGGGCGCCGAAGAAATCCAGCTGCGCGACCTGATCCGTGCCATCGACGCCGCGCGCGATGATGCGAAGATCGAACGCGTGGTGCTGGAACTGGACAAGCTGCAGCCGTCCGGTTTCGCCTCCCTGCGCGAGGTGGCCGGCGCCCTGCAGCAGCTGCGGGCATCGGGCAAGCAGCTGGTTGCCTACAGCGAAAGCATGGGGCAGTCGCAATACCTGCTGGCCGCACAGGCCGACGAGATCTACCTGGATCCGATGGGCGGCGTGCTGCTGGAAGGCCTCGGCCGTTACCGCCAGTATTTCCGCACCGGCCTGCAGGACAAGCTGGGCGTGGACGTGCACCTGTTCAAGGTGGGCGAATACAAGTCCGCGGCCGAGCCGTACGTGCTCGACGCTGCTTCGCCGCAGGCCAAGGAAGCCGATCTGTACTGGATGAACGACGTGTGGCAGCGCTACCTGGGCGATATCGCCAAGGCACGGCGGCTGGATCCCGGTCAGCTCGCGGCGGGCATCGACACGCTGCCGGAAGGCGTAGCCGCCGCCGGTGGCGACCTGGCACGCTTCGCGCTGCAGCAGAAGCTGGTCACTGCGCTGAAGACCCGCGAAGAGTTCGAGACCCTGATGGCCGAGCGCGGCGTCGCCGACGCCGATGCCGATGGCGGCTTCCGCAGCATCGACCTGGGTGCGTACCTGGCCCAGCTGGACGCACGTCGCAATCCGGTGGATACGCGGCCGCAGGTGGCGGTGGTGGTGGCGTCGGGCGAAATCAGCGGCGGCGATCTGCCGGCCGGGCGCATCGGTGGCGAGTCCACCTCGGCATTGCTGCGCGAGGCGCGCGACGACAACGACGTCAAGGCCGTGGTGTTGCGGGTGAACTCGCCGGGCGGTGAAGTATTCGCTTCCGAACAGATCCGTCGTGAAGTGGTGGCGCTGCAGGCGGCCGGCAAGCCGGTGGTGGTATCGATGGGTGACCTGGCCGCTTCCGGCGGTTACTGGATCAGCATGAATGCCGACCGCATCTATGCCGATGCCTCGACCATCACCGGCTCGATCGGCATCTTCGGCATGGTGCCGAACGTGGCGCGCGCGCTGGACCGGATCGGCGTGCATACCGATGGCGTGGGCACCACCCGTTTCGCGGGCGCGTTCGACATGACCCGGCCGCTGGATCCGGCGGTGGGCCAGGTGATCCAGTCGGTGATCAACAAGGGATATGCGGATTTCACCGGTCGCGTGGCCGAGGCCCGCCAGAAGCCCGTGGAAGCGGTCGATGAAGTTGCCCGCGGCCGTGTGTGGAGCGGTGCGCAGGCCAAGGAGCGCGGCCTGGTGGATGCCTTCGGTGGCCTGAAGGATGCCGTGGCCGACGCGGCGGGCCGCGCCAGGCTTGGTGCCAACGACAAGTACCGCGTGCGCTATATCGAAAAGGCCGCCAGCCCGTTCGCGCAGTTCGTCAGCGGATTCGCCGGCAGCCGCGCAGGTGGCTGGATGCTGGCCGAATCCGGCGTGGGCCGCATGGTGCTGGCACGGGCCATGCCGGAAGTGGACACGCAGCTGCGCTTCGTGGAAAACGCCGTGCGCGAGCAGGGCAACGGCACGCCGGTGAAGGCGCTGGCCTACTGCTTCTGCGGCTTCTGAAAAAAGGGGACGGAGGTGGTTATTTCGAATTAACCGCCTCCGTCCCCCTTTTTGCTGGTGGCCTGCGGTTCCGGTGGTTTGTCCTGTGCGGGCGCCGGGGGGCGCTGGCAGGCGGCCAGCAGGGCCAGGGTGGCAACGGTGGCCATCGCGGTCATGATCTTCTTCATGGGGCATCTCCGGCGCGGATGATGTGCGCAGTGTCGCACCAGCAGGCGTGCCTGTCGCGTCGGCGGCGGGGCGTTATCCTGTGGACCGGTTCAAGGGCCGTAGCCCGATACGGAGAGTGATACGTGACTGCGCAGCGTTGGCGGCTGGATGGACAGACCGCACTCATCACCGGTGCCAGCGCCGGCATCGGCCTGGCGATCGCCCGCGAGCTGCTCGGCTTCGGTGCGGACCTGATGATCGTTGGCCGCGATATCGATGCGCTGGAAACCGCCCGCGATGAGCTGGCCGACGAATACCCCGCGCAGGCCATCCACGCCCTGGCCGCCGATGTGTCCGACGATGAAGACCGTCGGCAGATACTGGACTGGGTGGAAGACCACGCCGACGGCCTGCACGTGCTGGTCAACAACGCCGGTGGCAACATCACCCGTCCGGCCATCGATTACACCGAAGAGGAATGGCGCAGCATCTTCGAGACCAACCTGTTCTCGGCCTTCGAACTGTCGCGCTACGCGCATCCGCTGCTCACCCGCCATGCGGCGTCGGCCATCGTCAACGTCGGCAGCGTATCCGGCCTCACCCACGTGCGCAGCGGCGCGGTCTACGGCATGACCAAGGCCGCCATGCACCAGATGACCCGCAACCTTGCCGTGGAATGGGCCGAAGACGGAATCCGGGTCAATTCGGTGGCGCCGTGGTACATCCGTACCCGGCGCACATCCGGTCCGCTGTCGGACGTCGATTACTACGAACAGGTCATCGACCGCACGCCGATGCGGCGCATCGGCGAGCCGGAGGAAGTCGCCTCGGCGGTAGGCTTCCTGTGCCTGCCCGCCGCCAGCTACATCACCGGCGAATGCATCGCCGTGGACGGTGGATTCCTGCGTTACGGATTCTGAGCAGGCCGCGCCGCAATGGTGGCCCCACTCAGGGAACCGGGCAGTCGCTCGCCTGCAGCACGGCCTGCAACCGTTCGCGTTCGGCCGTGGCGCCGGCCTGGGTTTCCGGCGCGGCGAAGCGTTCGCGCCCACGTGCATCGCGGAAGTGCTGCTGCCACGCGCCACAGCGTTGCTCCTCGGCAAGTTCGCTGCAGGTATCGCGCACCACTTCGCAGCTGGCGGCATTGCCTGGCGCGCTGCTGCCGCCGAGCCCTGTCAGCGCCAGTGGTGCGCAGCGTGCAGGGGCGGGCTCCCGCTCGTGCAGGTAGTGACTGCCGTCATTGCCGATGCAGCGGAAGATGGTGGGAAGCGGCGGCTTCGGCGGCGCATCGGCAGCGCTGGCCGCAGCCTGCGCGCGCAGTACGTCGCTGTCGAGGATGCTGTCGGCGCCTTCACCCGGACCGGCCTGCAACGCTGGCAGCAGGCTGCTGTCGAGCACGCCGGCGGTGGCCGGCGCGGTGTCGCCCAGCGCGGTGGATACCGTGGAGGTGGCCGAGGCGCCGCGCCGCTGGATGATCTGTGCACTGCCGGAGGGGCAGGGGGCATCCTGCACCGTGACCTTGCCGTCGGCGGCGGTACAGCGGAACACCACGGCGTCATCGGCGGACGCCGGTGCGGCCAGGGCCAGCAGCAACAGCAGGCAGGAACGGTTCATGGCCCGATTGTAGCGGGCCGCTCAGCGACCGCCGCAATCCTGGTCGAGCCGTGCATCGATGCCGCGCTGCTCGCGGCTGATCGCAGTGCGCTCGCCCTGCAGGGCGCTGTTGTAACGACGGTCCAGTTCCCAGCGCTGGTCGCGCAGGCGGGCGCAGACTTCCTGCTGGGGCAGGGCGTGGCAGGTGTCGCGTACCAGGATGTTTCCTGCCGGAACGCTCACGCCATGCGCTGCCACGGGCGGTGGTCGGTGATCGGGCTGGCGCAGGCCATCGGCTTCCGGACGGATCGGCGGCAGGCCGCCCCCGGTCCTCCACGGTCGATGCGGGGTCCCCGGCAACCAGGCGTGGGTCCACAGCGGCACCCAGCGTGGATTGCCTTCGTTGCTGTCGCTCACGTAACGCCGGCCCTCATCGGTGACACATTCGTACATGGGCAGTGCGGGTGCCACATGGACATGGCGTATTTCGCGCTGGACCTGCGCCGGGGGCGCCTTTGCCGTCGTGATGTCGCCGGTGCTGGCGCTACGTACCGGTGGGTCCTGCGGGCGTTGCATCTGCCGCACTTCCTGGCGGCCCTGGGTGCACGGGGTGTCCTGCAGCGTTACCGCGCCATTGC
>JAFAFF010000305.1 GCA_023423605.1 Pseudomonadota bacterium | reverse complement strand
GTATTGATCGCATCGCCGCGCTGATGGCGGGTACCGAATCCATCCGCGATGTCATTCCGTTCCCGAAGACCACCGGTGCGCAGTGCCTGATGACCGATGCACCGTCGCCGATCGCCGACGCGCAGCTGGCCGAAGTACACGTACAGGTGCGTCCGAAGGCGTGAAGCCTGCGGGCTGGCATGCATCGAAACAGCAGGTGCCGGCCATCGGCCGGCACGACGCCATGACCGCAGGGGACGCCATGAGCACCGGCCATTACGCCATCCGCCGCGCCACGGTAGAGGATGCATTCACCCTGTCGGCGCTGGCGGAACGGACGTTCACCGAGACCTTCGGTCATCTGTATCCGCTGGCCGACCTGCAGCACTTCCTGCGGGAAGCCTATGCCGTTGAACGCCAGCGCGTGATCCTTGCCCATGCGGATTACGCCGTATGGCTGCTGGAGCGCGATGGCGTGGCGATCGGGCATGCGGCAGCCGGCCCCTGCGGGTTGCCGCATCCGGACGTACGAGCGGGCGATGGCGAGCTCAAGCGGTTGTATCTGGTGAAGGCCGAGCAGGGCTGTGGATGGGGGAGCCGCCTGCTGGAAACCGCATTGGATTGGCTTGAGAGCGATGGATCGAGGACGCTGTGGCTGGGCGTTTGGTCGGAGAACTTCGGTGCTCAGCGTTTCTATGCACGATATGGTTTCAGCAAGGTCGGCGAGTACCTGTTTCCGGTGGGTGCTACCAATGACCTGGAATTCATCATGCGGCGCGTGCCGACCGGAATGGAATGAACGTGGCGGACGCCGACACCTGGCGGTGCGGCGTCCTGGCCGGATCACCGGTCCATGCTGTCGCCCCACAGCGCGCAGGCCGACTGCCATGCGGGCTGTCCAGTGTCGATCATCTGCATGAGCAGGCGCAGTTCGTTGCCGCTCATCACGCCCTGGCGCAGATCATCCTCCACTGCCGCGAGTTCACGTCGCGAGGCCGCCTGGTTGAAGGCATGCCCACGCAGCGTCTGCATCAGCGATGGCGTGGTCATCGTGTCATCAGCCACCGCCGGATCGGGCACCGGGCCCAGTGACTGCCTGGCAGCAAGGTTGTCGGCAAGCAACGATCGCATCGTGTTGGCGCGGAACACTTCGGTGTGCTTGTCCAGATAGCCGGTCGTGCGGGCGGTGATCAGCCGGTGGTAAGGAATGATGTTCTGCCAGCAGGCATGGCGCTCGGGCGTGAACATTCCCTTGTGTTCCAGGTAGATCACCTGGTGCCCCATCAGCGCGAAAGGTTCCAGTGCGCCACTGCGGATGCCCACCAGGGGGCCACCGACTTTCTGCAGCAGCTGGTTCATGAAGTACCACTGGTTCTCGCGTGCCTGCAGCGGTCGTTCGCCATCGATCTCCGCTGCCCAGAAGCGCCCGACGTGGGGGGGAAGGTCGGGACGATAGGGGTGCCGGTCCACCAGCCTGTCGTTGTTGTGTTCGTCGCGCGCACGGTTGATGTAGGTATCTGCGATGCAGTAGACGGCCCGCCCTTCGCGCTTCACCTGGTCTGCGATCTGCTCGAACATCATCGGCCGGGAAATGGCCTCTGCTTCGCGGGCGTTGGCGAATTCCCGATCCGCGATCCAGAGTCCGACCGCCCCGTGTTCGATCTTCTGCTCTTCAATGACACGGTCCACCAGTGAATCGATCATGATCCTGTCTGTCGGGGACACCATTGAATCCAGCATGCTGCGGACGTGCGCTGAAAATTCCCGGCGATCACCACAGGTGCGGAACTGGCGGGCAATGAGCTCGGTGGTGGCGGAGATGTGGAACACATGGCTGCCATCGCCGCTGCTTGCCAGCGGACTGGGCGCGCCTTGCCGATGCACGAAGTTGCTGCGGGTGGCAGGCGTGTCCAGCGATTCACGCGCGTCCTTCAGGCTGCCGCCGGTGTATTCAAACAGCGCCACGCGCTGTTCCGATTCGATGCCGTTGCATCTCAACGCCCGTTCCAGGACGTCCGCAGCCTCGCGGGCATGCTGTTCCTCGGTGCCGTTGCCTTTCGTATAAGCGACCGAAACATGCAGCCGTGGCTCGATCAGCATTGCCAGGATCAGGGAATAGCGGTCGCCGGTGGCATAGCCGGGCAGGAACGTGTGGATGGGGGTTCCGGGTGCGTCCAGCACGCCATGGAAGGGCTGGTCGCGCTTGTGCAGGTAAGACGTGCCATCGCCGGTCGAGGTGTTCACGCGGTAGGCCTGGTGGAACATCACGTCACGTGCCGGCAGCAACACGTCCAGCCGCGCCGCCTCGTCCCGGGCCTGCGCCAGCAGCGCCTGGCCGATTTCCTGGCGGACTCCCGAGCCTTCGTGGCTGTGCTGCGCATACGCACCTGCAAACTGCCTGCGTACATCGGAATCGGCCGGGTTGGCCACGGAGAAGAACACCTCCCTGCTGGAAGATGCAGCGGATGCCGCCGCAATCTCTTCGGACTGGCTGAGCATGCGTACGCAGGGCCAGCCAGCGACGAATTTGCATTCGTCACGGCCGACATCGAATTCCGGCATGCCGGGATCGTGCGCGTCCAGCGGACATCCCGGACTTTCATGGAAGAACAGGGAGGATGCCTGTTCCAGCACGGGCGAACGTACGGAGTCGGCGGAGACCGGGCGGGAGGTGCCAACCGATGTCTGGGGAATGCTCAAAAAAAATACGGGCATCGTGGGGTTTCCTGGCAGTCAGGTAGCGGATATCAGATGGCGGCGCAGCGGCATCAGATGGGAAAGACGATCCAGTATCTGGACGGCGCCGGTATGCACTGTCTGGCTGGTGTGGAGCAGGCGCAGGCAGCGGGTTGCCGGATGCCACGCCACGCAGGCCCCGCGCATGAGCGTCGTGCGCGCGTTCCAGCCAAGCCAGGTGCGCAGCAGGTCCGGATCATTGCAGTCGGCAGGGCGCAACAACAGGCTGTGGATGGCAACCTGGTCCAGCGCCGGGCTGGCTTCGATGGTCCATTCCACCTGCTCTTCATCAAGCAGGGTGAGGGCGGCAGCGCCGGCCGGCTGGATGTCCAAGCCAAGACCAATGGCAAGTTCGGCGAACAGGGTGGCGGGCCAGTCGGAGACAGCAGGACCGGGGGAGAGCGTGTTCATGGTGATTTCCGATGCGGGACCGGCGGAGATGATTTGGGCGCCGGCATGAACCGGCACGAACTCGTGGAAGGCACTAAATGCGGCGTCTATCGTCGCTTGATGATCGAGAGTTTTTGCCTGCCAATGACGCCGAATCAGCCGCGCATCGCTATGCTTTCGGTCGCCCACGATCTTTTTCATCCATGGGCGCCGGGCCATCGCAGACAGGGCCCAGGACAGATTGCGTCACCGTTGGGGGAGCTGACGTCGGTACAGCGAGCAGAGGAGAACGTTGATGACCCCCCGTGTGGAAGTTCCCGTGCCAGCGTCCATGCGTGCGAACAATCCGGTGCCCTTTGCCGGCACCACCGATGCGCAGCACGCGAAGCTTCCGGACGCCGTGGAGAACCGTGGCGTTCCCGGCCTTGAACGAAGAGTGGCACAGCGCTGGCGCGCGCTGGTGGAGGGGGCTGCGGTGCGCAGGCATTACCACGTCCGTGCCCTGGCCGACGGCGCGGTGTTCGTGCAGGTGCGTGGCGGCCGCGAGGTGATGGACGCCGTGGCGCTGATGGGGCCATGCGCTGCGGGCGATGTCGTGGCGGATGGCGGCATCCACCGGCATGTGGCATGGCTGGCGCTGGACCAGCGTTGCTTTTCCAGTCGGCTGGTGGCGGATGGCAGCCTGCAGGATCCAACCCGCTGTGCGTCACGCGGGGGAGGGCAGCCTGCGGGGCATCGGGTGGTGGTGCATATCAACGGCGGCTTCTTCAACTATGCGCGCCGCAGTTGCCAGGATCTGCCGGAAGCCGCGTCCATCGGGCCGTCCCGTTCGATGCAGTCAGGCCCCTTGCCATGCCTGCCACTCCCGGCGCTGTTTGCGGACGATTACCAGCGCCTGCAGTTCAGCGATGGATCGCATGTGGTCAGCGCACCGCAGCTCGCCGTGGATGGGGTGGATGTGTTTTCAAGCAGGATGCGGTCTGATCCGCGATACCGGCTGCCGGACCGCTTTTCCTTCGATGCAGGGGACGTCGTGCCGCCAGGCTCGCTCTGGCATGCCCATGATCCCAACCCCCGCGCGGGCATCAGCATGCCGGCGTCCACATCCACGGGTATCGTGCGTCTGGTCGTGGCACCCATGCCCAGGCGCGATCAGCCGGCCTCCGGCTGCTCCCTGGCGGCCTTCGCCGGCATCATGGCGCGGCTGGATCGCATGGAAACCCCGGCCAACCGCTCGGTGAATCTGGACGGCGGCGAATCGGTGGTCCTGCAGGCATGGGTGAACGGTGTCAGGGAGGTGGACGTGCGGCAGGTGGCCGTGCCACGCAGGATCGGTAATTTCATCGGGTTCAGCAGCCGGTGACCGGTATCCCGGCGCGGTCGCGCTTGATCGGCGAAAGGTTCAAACTTCGGCAATGACGACATCCGTACTGCTTCTGCATGGTCTCTGGAATGCCCGCGCCTGGGTGGGGCCGTTGGCGTGGCGACTGCGCGCGCGCGGTTTCCAGGTGCACACCTTCGGCTATTCCAGCGTGATGCGGGGAACGGATGTTGCCGTGCCCCAGTTGCTGCAGCGGCTGCAGGGCCGTGGGCCGGTTTCTCTGGTGGGGCATAGCCTGGGCGGGCTGCTGGCACTGGAAGCGCTGCGCCGGGCGCCGGATCTGCCGGTACAGCGCGTGGTCTGTCTGGGTTCGCCATTGCGTGGCAGTGGTACGGCGCGTTCACTGGCCGAACATGGCTGGTCCGCGGCCCTGGGCCGCAGCAGCGACCTGCTGCTGGATGGCCTGCCGGACTGGCGGGGACAGGCGAAGGTCGGGCTGGTCGCCGGCTGCGTGCCGCATGGGCTGGGAAGCCTGTTGGGCGCACTGGATGGCGATTCCGACGGGACCGTGGCGGTGGATGAAACCCGCCTGCCGGGCCTGGCCGACCACTGCGTGGTGCGCTGCAGCCATACCGGCCTGGTGTTCTCGCTGGATGCTGCGCGACAGACCGCCCACTTCCTGCGCCACGGGCGCTTCCTGCCCGGCGATGTCGCTGCCGCAGCCTGAGCCGCAGTGGTGGCGAACAGGCGCTCGACACGGTGCAGGCGCCTGATCAGGTAGAATCCGCGCCCTGTTCCCGACGCACCGATAACGGAAATCCCCATGGGTAGAGGTCCTTCCATCGAAGCCCGCAAGAACGCGTCCGACGCGAAGCGTGGCAAGATTTTCACCAAGATCATCCGCGAGATCGGCGTGGCCGCTCGTGGCGGTGGAGGCGACCCCAACAACAATCCGCGGCTGCGCGCGGCCATGGACAAGGGCCTGTCGGCGAACATGTCCAAGGACGTGATCGAGCGCGCGATCAAGAAGGCAACCGGTGAGCTGGAGGGCGTGGTCTACGAGGAAATCCGCTACGAGGGCTATGCGCCCGGTGGCGTGGCGGTGATCGTGGACTGCCTGACCGACAACAAGGTGCGCACCGTCGCCGACGTCCGCCATGCTTTCAGCAAGTGCGGCGGCAACATGGGCACCGAAGGTTCGGTCGCCTTCATGTTCAAGCGCCTGGGCGTGCTGAGCTTCGCGCCCGGCGCCGACGAGGACAGGATCACCGAGCTGGCCATCGACGCCGGTGCCGACGACGTGGTGGTGTACCCGGACGATGGGTCCATCGACGTGATCACCGCGCCGGAAAGTTTCCAGGCCGTCAAGGAGGGCATGGAGGCCGCCGGGCTGTCCAGCGACCACGCCGAAATCACCTTCCGCGCCGACAACGACATCAAGGTGGAAGGCGATACCGCGCTGCAGGTGAAAAAGCTGCTGGACATGCTGGAAGACCTGGATGACGTGCAGGATGTCTATTCGAACGCCGAACTCGGCGCCGACGCCTACACCTGAGCCGGTAATGACCCGCATCCTCGGCATCGACCCCGGTTCGCAGCGTACCGGGGTCGGCATCATCGACATCGATGCGGCTGGTCGCGTCCTGCACGTGCACCACCAGCCGCTGGTGCTGCTGGGCGCCGAGGATTTCCCGCAGCGCATGAAGCTGCTGGTGCTGGGCCTGGCCGGCATGATCGAGGAATACCGGCCGCAGGAAGTGGCCATCGAAAAGGTGTTCATGGCGCGCAATCCCGATTCGGCGCTGAAGCTGGGGCAGGCTCGCGGCGCGGCGATTTCCGCCGTGGTGCTGCGCGATCTGCCGGTGAGCGAATATGCCGCCAGCGAGATCAAGCTGGCGGTGGTCGGGCGCGGCGGCGCGGAAAAACAACAGGTCCAACACATGGTCGGGCTCATGCTCGGCCTGAACACGAAGCTGCAGGCCGACGCCGCCGACGCGCTGGCGGTGGCCATCACCCATGCCCATGTACGGGCGACGGCCAGACGCCTGGGGCTCGATACGCGCCAGGCGTGGAGCCGCAAATGAGGAGCATTGCCGCATGATCGGTCGCCTGCGTGGAATCGTGGCCTACAAGGCGCCGCCGTGGCTGGTGGTGGACGTCAATGGCGTCGGCTACGAGCTGGAAGCCCCGATGAGCACGTTCTATGACCTGCCGGACATCGGCCGCGAGGTCATCCTGTACACCCATTACGCGCAGAAGGAAGACAGCGTTTCGCTGTACGGCTTCCTGCGCGAGGGCGAGCGCCGGTTGTTCCGCGATGTGCAGAAGGTCACCGGCATCGGTGCGAAGATCGCCCTGGCCGTGCTGTCCGGTGTCAGCGTCGAGGAATTCGCGCGGATGGTGCAGGCCGGCGACATCACCGCGCTGACCCGCATTCCGGGCATCGGCAAGAAGACCGCCGAGCGCATGGTGCTGGAACTGCGCGACCGCGCGGCGCAGTTCGGTGCCGGCGGCGCACTGCCCACCAGCAGCGGCCCGGCAGCGGCCGATCCGGTATCCGAAGCCACGGTTGCCCTGCAGCAGCTGGGGTACAAGCCGGCCGAAGCGGCGCGCATGGCCCGCGATGCGCATGCGGAAGGCGATGATGTTGCCGTGGTCATCCGCAAGGCGCTGCAGTCGGCGTTGCGCTGAGCACGCTTTTCCTTCTTCCGCATTCCCACGATTCCCAGGCCCGGTCAGGAACCCATGTCCAGTACCTCCCAACCGCATGGCAACAGCCATGGCCATGTTCCTGCCGGCAGTGGAATCGCGCTGGTCATCGGTGCCATCGGCGTGGTGTTCGGCGATATCGGCACCAGTCCGCTGTACACCCTGAAAGAAGCGTTTTCAGGGCATTATGGGCTGAGCAGCGACCACGACACCGTGCTGGGCGTGCTGTCACTGGCGTTCTGGGCGCTGATCCTGGTGGTGACCCTGAAGTACGTCACCATCATCATGCGGGCCGACAACGACGGCGAGGGCGGCATCATGGCGCTGATGGCGCTGGCCCAGCGTACCCTGCGCAACGGTTCGCGTTCGGCCTACGTGGTCGGCATCCTCGGCATCTTCGGTGCCTCGCTGTTCTTCGGTGACGGCGTGATCACCCCGGCCATCTCCGTGCTGGGTGCGGTGGAAGGCCTGGAAATCGCCGCTCCGGGGCTGCACGCCTTCATCCTGCCCATCACCATCGTGGTGCTGCTGGCGGTGTTTGCCGCACAGCGTTTCGGTACCGAGAAGATCGGCAAGGCCTTCGGGCCGATCACCACGGTCTGGTTCCTGTCGCTGGCGGCGATCGGGCTGTACAACATCGTCGATGCGCCGGAAGTACTGAAGGCGTTCAATCCCTGGTGGGCGATCCGCTTCTTCATGGAACACGGCTGGCACGGGATATTCATCCTCGGCGCGGTGGTGCTGGCCGTTACCGGTGGCGAGGCGCTGTATGCCGACATGGGCCATTTCGGCGCACGGCCCATCCGGCATGCGTGGTATTACTTCGTGCTGCCGTGCCTGGTGCTGAACTACCTGGGGCAGGGCGCGTTGGTGCTGATCCACCCGGAGGCGGTCAAGAACCCGTTCTTCGAATCCGTGCCGGACTGGGCGCTGTACCCGATGATCATCCTGGCTACCATGGCGGCGGTGATCGCCTCGCAGTCGGTCATCACCGGCGCCTTCTCGGTGTCCCGCCAGGCCATGCAGCTGGGCTACATCCCGCGCATGCGCATCAAGCATACGTCGCATGACACCATTGGCCAGATCTACATCCCGGGCATCAACTGGGGGCTGGCGGTCATGGTCATCGGGCTGGTGCTGGCATTCCGCAGTTCGTCCAACCTGGCGGTGGCCTATGGCATCTCGGTGTCGGCGACGATGCTGATCGACACCCTGCTGCTGGCCCTGGTGGCACGTGCGTTGTGGCCGAAATCGCGCACCTGGATCCTGCCGCTGTGCGTGGTCTTCTTCGTCATCGATGTCGGTTTCGTGATTGCCAACGGTGCCAAGCTGCTGCAGGGCGCCTGGTTCCCGGTGGTGCTGGGCATCGTGCTGTTCACCCTGATGCGTACCTGGCGCCGTGGCCGTGAGCTGCTGCGCGACGAGATCCGCAAGGACGGCATCCGCATCGACACCTTCCTGCCGGGGCTGATGCTGGCACCGCCGGTGCGGGTGCCGGGCACCGCGGTATTCCTCACCGCCGATCCGACCGTTGCGCCGCACGCGCTGATGCACAACCTGAAACACAACAAGGTGCTGCACGAACGCAATGTGTTCCTGCATGTGGAGACGTTGCCGGTTCCGTATGCGCTGGACGGGCAGCGGTTGAAGATCGAATCGGTTGGCGATGAGTTCTACCGTGTCTACGTGCGGTTCGGTTTCATGGAGACGCCGGACGTGCCGCTGGCACTGATGCGTTCGTGCGATCACGGCGGGATCTACTTCGATCCGATGGACACGACGTTCTTCGCCAGCCGCGAGACCATCGTGGCGACCGCGAACCGGGGCATGCCGATCTGGCGTGACAAGCTGTTTGCGGTGATGCACCGCAATGCGGCGCCGGCGACGGGGTTCTTCCGGATACCGGGAAACCGGCTGGTGGAGCTGGGTGCGCAGGTGGAGATCTAGGGCGAACGGCTGGGCCCCTCGTGGTTGGGTTGGTTTTGTCTGGTGGTTTGGGCCGGGTGGTGAGGTTGGGTGGGGGACGCGCACAAGCACATCCATGTGGCGCTTGTTTCGCGCCATCCCTGGCGCTCAACACCCCCACCC
>JAFAFF010000277.1 GCA_023423605.1 Pseudomonadota bacterium | reverse complement strand
TCGCTGCCCTGGAAGAAATCGACATCGGTGAGCACCGAAAGGCAGCTGGCGCCACCGAATTCGTAGCAGACGGCGATGTCGGCAGGATGGAAATCGGGACGGATCACGCCCTTGGACGGGCTGGCCTTCTTCACCTCGGCGATGACCGCCGGATCGCCGTTGGCGATGGCGGCATGCAGCGCGCGCGCGAAGCCACGCACCGCGGGTGCATCGGCCACGCGTGCCTGCAGCTGTTCCAGCGGCACGGCGGCGCGTCGCTGTGCCACTTCTTCGGCCTTGCGGGCCAGGATGGTCTGCAGGATGTCGGTCATCGTCGTCACTGGAAAAAGGAAAAGGAAAAAATCATCGCCCGACTGGCAGCTCAGCCTGCCAGCGCACGCGTGGCGTCCACGTAATCCTGCAGGCGCTGGCGCGCGCGGCCATCGGCGATCGCCGCGCGCGCGCGCGCCAGGCCGTCGGCGATGTCGTCGGCCACGCCAGCCACATACAGCGCCGCGCCGGCGTTCAGTGCCACGATATCGCGTGCCGGGCCCGGCTGGTCATCCAGCACCGCGCGCAGCAGGGCGATGGATTCTTCCGGCCCTTCCACGCGCAGGTTGCGGCTGGCGGACATCGCGATGCCGAAATCTTCGGGGTGGATCTCGTACTCGCGCACCTTGCCGTCGCGCAGTTCGCCAACCAGCGTGCCGGCGCCCAGCGAGATCTCATCCATGTTGTCGCGCCCCCATACCACCAGCGCGCGCTCGGTCCCCAGCTCGCGCAGCACGCGTGCCTGGATGCCCACCAGGTCCGGATGGAACACGCCCATCAGGACCGACGGCGCATTGGCCGGGTTGGTCAGCGGGCCAAGGATGTTGAAGATGGTGCGTACGCCCATCTCGCGGCGTACCGGCGCCACCACCTTCATCGAGGGATGATGGATGGGGGCATACATGAAGCCCACGCCGGTCTGCTCGATGGCGCGCGCCACCTGCGCGGGCTGCAGTTCGATCACCGCGCCCAGCGCCTCCACGGCGTCGGCGCTGCCCGATTTCGACGACACACTGCGGTTGCCATGCTTGGCCACCCGCGCGCCTGCCGCGGCGGCCACGAACATCGCACAGGTGGAGATGTTGAAGGTATGCGAGCCATCGCCGCCGGTACCGACGATATCCACCATGTGGCGGGTATCTTCCACCGGCACGGCACGTGCGAATTCGCGCATCACCGTGGCGGCGGCGGCGATCTCGTCCACGGTTTCCTTCTTGACGCGAAGGCCGGTGAGGATCGCAGCGCTCATCATCGGCGATACATCGCCACGCATGATCTGCCGCATCAGGTCGACCATCTCGTCGAAGAAGATCTCGCGGTGTTCGATGACGCGTTGCAGGGCTTCCTGGGGGGAGAAGCTCATTGGTTCACTCCTGGAATGAGGGTGCGGCTCACCGCTGCAGGAAATTGCGCAGCAGCGCGTGGCCATGTTCGGTGAGGATGGATTCGGGATGGAACTGCACGCCTTCCACCGGATGTTCGCGGTGGCGCAGCCCCATGATCTCTTCGATCGAGCCGTCCTCGTTCTCGGTCCAGGCGGTCACTTCCAGACAGTCCGGCAGGCTGTTCCTGTCCACCACCAGCGAGTGGTAGCGGGTGGCCTGGTAACCATCGGGAAGGCCGGCGAACACACCCTTGCCTTCATGGCGGATCGGCGAGGTCTTGCCATGCATGATGTTGCCGGCGCGGATCACCTTGCCGCCATATACCTGGCCGATGCCCTGATGGCCCAGGCAGACACCGAGAATCGGCGTGGTGGGGCCGAGCCGCTGGATCAGTTCCAGCGACACGCCCGCTTCATTGGGTGTGCATGGACCGGGCGAGATGACGATGCGTTCGGGCTTCTGCGCGGCGATCTCGTCCACCGTCATCGCATCGTTGCGCACCACCTTCACCTCGGCACCCAACGTCTGCAGGTACTGCACGAGGTTGTAGGTGAAGCTGTCGTAGTTGTCGATCATCCACAGCATGGGGATCTGGTCATCCTGGATAGCAGAAAAAGGCGGCCAGGAGCGGCGCGCCACGGGAAACGACCGCCGTCGCTCACAGCCCCTTGGCCGCCTGAGCGACCGCGCGGAACAGCGCACGGCCCTTGTTCATGGTCTCGTCCCATTCCTTTTCCGGGTCCGAGTCATGGACGATGCCGGCACCGGCCTGCACGTGCAGCCGGCCATCCTTGATCACCGCGGTGCGGATCGCGATGGCGGTGTCCGCATCACCATGCCAGCCGATGTAGCCGATGCTGCCGGCGTAGACATTGCGCTTGATCGGCTCCAGTTCGCGGATCACCTCCAGCGCGCGGATCTTCGGCGCCCCACTGACGGTGCCGGCCGGGAACGTCGCGCGCAGCACATCGGCGTAACTCAGCCCCGGCTGCAGCTGTCCGGTGACTTCGCTGACGATGTGCATGACATGGCTGTAACGCTCGATCACGAACTGCTCGCCCACTTCCACGGTGCCCGCCTTCGACACCCGGCCAGCATCGTTGCGGCCAAGGTCGATCAGCATCAGATGTTCCGCGCGTTCCTTGGGGTCGGCCAGCAGTTCGGCTTCCAGGGCCTTGTCTTCTTCCACCGTGGCGCCGCGCGGGCGCGTGCCTGCAATGGGCCGTACGGTCACTTCGCCCACGCCATCCGGCGTGTGCTGCAGGCGCACCAGGATCTCCGGCGACGAACCGACCACCTGCATGTCGCCGACGTCCAGGAAGTACATGTAGGGCGACGGATTCAACGCCCGCAGGGCGCGGTAGACATCCACCGGGCGTGCATTGAACGGCACGCTCAGACGCTGGCTCAGCACTACCTGGAAGATGTCGCCGGAACGGATGTACTCCTTGCTGCGCCGGACCGCATCGATGAAGCCGTCGCGGGTGAAACCGGATACGAAGTCACCCTCGTCCAGCACATCGCTGCGCAACGGTGCCGGGTAACCGGCCCCCGACGCGCGCAGCTTTGCCACCAGTGCATCCAGCCGTGCCTGTGCATCTTCGTAGGCACCGGGCTGTCGCGGATCGGCATGCACGATCAGGTACAGCCGTCCTTTCAGGTTGTCGAACACCGCCAGTTCTTCGGAATGCATCAGCAGGATGTCGGGCGTGCCGAGCTCATCACGACCGGCTGGCGACGCCAGGCGCGGCTCGATGTAACCGATGCATTCGAAGCCGAACCAGCCGACCAGGCCCCCGGTGAAGCCCGGCAATCCCTGCAGCTTCGGCACCGAATGCGCGCTGCGCAACGCCTCCACCTCGGCGAACGGATCGGCCACCTCGCGTGTTTCGATGACCGTGCCAGCCTCGCTGACCGTCAGTTCGTGCCCTCGGAAGGTATACACACGGCGCGCTGGCAGCCCGATGATGGAATAGCGGCCAAAGCGCTCACCACCCTCGACGGATTCGAACAGATAGGTGTGCGGCCCGTCGGCGAGCTTCAGGTAGACCGAAAGCGGCGTATCCAGGTCGGACAGCACTTCACGGACAACGGGGATGCGGGTGTGGCCTTCAGCGGCCTGCTGCTGGAACTGCGTGGGAGTGATCAAGACGACTTTCCTTCCGGGACACGGCATTTTCTGGGCGGACGACGGCAACGGGCCACCATCGCCAGCCATGGCGTGCGGAAGAAACGGAACGCGGGGTCGTCAGGATGGGCACCGCTGGACTTTATCGCAGCCTCGACCGGAGGGAAACCCTGGGTGAGCGGCGGCGGCTGGTCCTGCGCGCCAACCTCCCCTCAGCGCACCATCAGCAGCGGGCAATCGGCAGGCAGATGCATGCGCACCCGTCCTGGCACGCACTCGATGCGGAAATGCCGGGCATCCACCGGCTCACCGTCCAGGTTCAAGGTCAGTGGCTGGTCGGCAAGAATCTCCACGCGGTTCAGCCGCGCGCGGGTGGCCACGCGCTCCAGCGCCGCCTGCTTGCCACCGGTGATCAGTTCGCCGACGGTGGCGGCGAATTCCCCGGTCAACTCCGGAATGATGGTGACATCCAGCTGGCCATCATCGATCAGCGCCTCAGGGCACAACGCCTGGCCCCCACCGGCCTGGCGGCCATTACCGACGCCCAGGGCGATGAACCCACCCTCCCATTCGAAACCGGGTCCGCGCGCGCGGGCCATGATGGGCTCGGCGCGCCCCAACCGGGACAGTCCGGTAAGCACGTATGCCAGGCCGCCCAGCACTTTCTTCAGCCCCTCGTCGGTTTCCACCGTCACCTGGGTACCAAACCCGCCACTGGCAACATTGGCACACCACCAGGTCCGGCCATCGGCGTCCATGCGCAGCAGGTCGATCGGCCGCGCCGGCTGGCTGGTGATCAACGCCAGTGCAGCGGCCGGCTCATCCGGCAGGCCACTGGCGGCAGCGAAGTCGTTTGCCGTACCCAGGGGCAACAGCGCCAGGGACGGCAGCGCGTCGGCCGGTTCACTGCGATGGGCAAGTGTTTCGGCGACCGCGCTGAGGGTGCCGTCGCCGCCGCCGGCGATGAGGGTATCCACACCGTGATCAATGGCCTCGGCGACGTAACGTTCGGCATCGCCGCCCTCCCACGTCACCCGCACGTCCAGTTCGATTCCACGTTTGCGGAAGGCCGCCACCGCCTCACGCACGGCGGAGTCGCCAGCGGATTTGCCATTGAGGATCAGGCGCCAGCGGGTCGTGCTCATGGGGTTTCCGGGGGTGGGGAGCGCACAGGCTAGCAGCGCCGCGTTCGGCCCCGGTGAATGTCATCGGCCTGTCACCATCCACCCGGAACATGGGAGGCCATAGCAGGGAAGACGGATGGAGGCAGGATCAGCCTCCCACTCATTCAAAAAAGGGGGACGGAGGCAGTTATTTTCAATTAACCGCCTCCGTCCCCCTTTTCCGCGAAGGCCTGCAGTGCGTCGCCTTGCAGGCGGTATACGGTCCATTCGTCCTGCGGCCGGGCGCCCGCAGCGGTGTAGAACGCAATGGCGGGCGCGTTCCAGTCCAGCACCGACCACTCCAGCCGCCCGCAGCCTTCGTTCACGGCCTGGCGCGCCAGATGCTGCAGCAGCGCCTTGCCAGCGCCCAGCCCGCGTTTTTCGGGGCTGACATACAGGTCTTCCAGGTAGATGCCCTTGCGGCCCAGCCAAGTGGAGTAATTGTAGAAATACACCGCGTAGCCGACCGCTTCGCCATCGGCCTCACAGATCAAAGCGCGCGCGGTGGCATCAGCCCCGAACAGGCTGGCAGTGATGCCGGCTTCGTCCGTCTGCACCGAACTTTCCGCCTTTTCATAGATCGCCAGCTCCCGTATGAAACGCAGGATCATTCCCGCGTCATCGACGGTCGCCGGCCTGATCACCAGGCGCGCATCACCAGAGGGGGGACGGAGGGCATTAATTGGAATTAACTCCCTCCGTCCCCTTTTTCGCGTTGGTGCGCAGGGCGGCGATGATCTGCTGATAATCGGGTGCGTTGAAGATCGCCGAGCCGGCCACGAACGTGTCGGCGCCGGCAGCGGCGATCGCTGCGATGTTGTCGGCCTTTACGCCGCCATCGATTTCCAGGCGGATGTCCTTGCCGCTGGCATCGATCTTCCGCCGCACCACCTTCAGTTTTTCCAGCGCCGACGGAATGAAGGCCTGACCACCGAAACCGGGGTTGACCGACATCAGCAGCACCAGATCCAGTTCCTCCAGCATCCAGTCCAGCACATCCACCGGTGTGCCCGGATTGAGCACCACCCCTGGCTTGCAGCCCAGCGAGCGGATCAGCTGGATCGTGCGATGCGGATGCCGGCTGGCTTCGGGATGGAAGCTGATGTACGTCGCACCGGCTTCGGCGAAGTCCGGAATGATGCGGTCCACCGGCTCCACCATCAGGTGCACGTCGATCGGCGCGGTGACGCCATGGGCGCGCAATGCCTGGCAGACCATCGGCCCGATGGTCAGGTTCGGCACGTAGTGGTTGTCCATGACGTCGAAATGGACCCAGTCCGCGCCGGCGGCCAGCACGTTGTCGACCTCTTCGCCGAGACGGGCGAAATTCGCGGACAGGATGGAAGGAGCGATGATGCAGTTGGACATGGCCGGGGCCTTGGGAACGGGAGGAGGGACCGGCCCGGCGCCTGCGCCAGGCCACGGAAGGGGAATCAGCGCCGCCGCAGCGCCTTGATGCGGTCATAGGCCGCATTCACGCGGCGGCTCTTGCTTTCGGCCTGGCGGCGCAGCTCCGGCGCCGCCCCCACCAGCTTGTCGGGGTGGTACTGCGACATCAGGCGACGATAGGCCAGATCGATGTCAGCATCGGTCGCCGACGAGGTCAGCCCCAATTCGCGGTAGGGATTTTCCTTGTTCAGGCGGAACCAGTCGGCATCGAAGGCATGTCCTATCAGCAGCCCCAGCGCCGCGCCAAACGGCGGACTGGGCTTGAACAGCAGCGCCCCGGCGATGAATCCCAGCAGTTTTCCGTACCAGCGCATGGCGCTCCGGGCAGGTTTGGCGAATTGGCCTTCCATTTTACGTCACAGCCGGCCCCGACGGCTTTACACTACGACGCCCGCTGGCCAGCGGGCCCACCGGGTCCCTGGGCAGCCGTCTTGACGAAGACCCCAGGAGTGCCCGTGCCGACCACGTTGTTGCAATCCGATCTCCCCGGCCTGCCCTTGCGCCACCGCGGCAAGGTGCGTGACGTTTTCGACATCCCGCGTGAGCGGCTGCCCGCCGGCACGCCACCGGGTGACTACCTGCTGATGGTCGCCACCGACCGCCTGTCCGCCTTCGACGTCGTCCTGCCCGATCCAATCCCCGGCAAGGGCGAGATGCTCTGCCAGGTATCGAATTTCTGGTTCGCCAGGACCGCGCACCTGATGCCCAACCACCTCACCGGCATCGAGGTGGCCAGCGTGCTGCCCGACGACGTGGACCCTTCACTGTATGCCCGGCGCGCGGTGGTCACCCGCAAGCTGAAGCCGGTGCCGGTGGAAGCCATCGCCCGCGGCTATCTCATCGGCAGCGGCTGGAAGGATTACCAGCGCACCGGCAAGGTCAGCGGCATCGACCTGCCTGATGGTCTGCGCCAGGCCGAACAATTGCCCGAACCGATCTTCACCCCCTCCACCAAGGCTGCCGTCGGCGACCATGACGAAAACATCGATTTCGACACCATGGTGAAGGCGGTCGGTGCCGACCTGGCCGAACGCGTGCGCGATGCCACGCTGCGCATCTATGCCTTCGCCGCCGATTACGCGCGCGAGCGCGGCATCCTGCTGGCCGATACCAAGTTCGAATTCGGCACCGATGAAGATGGTCGCCTGTACATCATGGACGAGATGCTGACTCCGGATTCGTCGCGGTACTGGCCTGCCGACGAATACCAGGTAGGCACCAGCCCGCCCAGCTATGACAAGCAGTTCGTGCGCGATTACCTGGAAACGCTGGACTGGGACAAGACCGCGCCGGGTCCGGCGATTCCCGCCGAGGTCATCGAACGCACGCGCGCCAAGTACGCCGAAGCCCTGCAGCGGCTGGCCGGAATCAGCGTCGACTGATCCCCCTGCGTCCCCCGGCCGGCCTGGCGGGGGCGCCTCCGGGGTAGCCGCGGCCTCTGGCCGGGAACCTCGCGAACTCGGCTATGCTGGGTTGCCGGCCAGCGGCCGGCACTACCGTTGTCCGAGGAAGCGACGCAGCATGCAGACCACGACCCAGCCTGCGCGGCCCATCGACCGTTACTTCGCCAGTTATTCAGACGACCATCGCAATGCCCTGAACCAGCGCATTCATGTGGTCGCCGTCCCGGCCATCCTGTGGTCGGTGGTTGCCCTGTTGTGGTGCCTGCCCCCGCTGATCACCTGGTTCCAGAACGGCATATGGGCCGGACTGGCGATGTTCGGCGCATGGTGTTTCTACAACCGTCTGTCGCGTTCGCTGGGCCTGGGCATGCTCGCCGTGCTGTTCGTGATCGGCTGCAGCTGCCGGCTGCTGGAAGCGCGCATCGGTCT
>JAFAFF010000230.1 GCA_023423605.1 Pseudomonadota bacterium | reverse complement strand
ATCGCCGAGGTGAAGAAGGCCAGCCCCTCCAAGGGCGTGATCCGCCCCGACTTCCATCCCGCCGACATCGCCGTCAGCTACGAATTCGGCGGCGCCAGCTGCCTTTCGGTACTCACCGATGTCGATTTCTTCCAGGGCAGCGACGCCTATCTGCAGCAGGCCCGCGAAGCATGCACGCTGCCGGTGCTGCGCAAGGATTTCGTGGTCGATCCCTACCAGGTGGTTGAAGCCCGCGTGCTGGGCGCGGACTGCATCCTGCTGATCGTCGCCGCGCTGGATGACCGCCAGCTGGCCGAGCTGTCCGAACAGGCGCTGGGACTGGGCATGGACGTGCTGGTGGAGGTACATGACATCGACGAACTGGAGCGTGCGCTGCAGGTGCCTGCGCCACTGATCGGCATCAACAACCGCAACCTGCGCACCTTCGACGTTTCATTGCAGACCACGCTGGACATGCGCCAGGCGGTGCCGCGCGACCGCCTGCTGGTGACCGAAAGCGGCATCCTCGGCCCGCAGGACGTCGGTCTGATGCGCGATGCTGGCGTCAACGCCTTCCTGGTGGGGGAAGCCTTCATGCGCGTGGAAGAGCCGGGCGAGGGGCTGCGTCAGTTATTCTTCGCCTCATGACGACCTATCCGACTCCGGGCGCTGATGCGCCGCTGGTGGTGTTCGATTTCGACCACACCCTGTACGACGGCGATTCCGGCAGCCATCTGTTCGCCACGCTGATCAAGCGCAATCCGCTCCGCCTGCTGGCCGCGCTGCTGGCCACGCCGCTGGCCGGGCCGCTGGTGGCGATGCTGCCGACCCGCCGCACCGGCATTTCCATCTACGTGTGGATTGCCACCTTCGGCATGCATCGAGCGCGTGATTTCAACCGGGTGATCGATGGCTACGTGCTGAAGAATGAAGCACAGCTGCGCGCGAAGCTGCTGCCGCAGGCGCTGGAGGTATTCGCCGCGCATCGTGCCAAGGGCGACCGCGTGGTGGTGGCCACCGGCGCGCCCCCGGAACTGGCGCGTGCCATCCTGGCATTCGTCGCCCACCAGGGTGTGCCGGTGATCGGCAGCGAGGTCGGGCCGCGGCTCGGTGCGGTGGGTGCCACCCGGCATTGCCACAACGAAGAGAAGATGCGGATGCTGCGCGAGCGCGGCTATGGCGATATCGATATCGCTTATTCCGACAGCACGGCCGATCTGCCGCTGCTATTGGCAGCCAAGGCCCCGGTGGTGGTCAATCCGAAGCATCGCAGCGTGGACTTCTTCCGTCGCGTATTGCCGGCAGGAACGCGCATCCTCAACTGGGGCTGCGAAGACCGCGGCGGCGAGCGGTAGCGCCGAGCCGTGCTCGGCGAGTGCGGGGTGTGACGACCAGCGGTCGTCACCCACCTTTACGAGCCCAGCCAGCCGCCCACCGCATGGCCTATCTGGTACAGGCTGATGCCCAGCACCAGCACGCCCACGGCGACCAGTACCCACCGCTCCTTCACCCGTTTCACCAGCACCGCCGCCAGCGGCGCGGCCATCATGCCGCCGATCAGCAGGCCGGCGACGATCTGCAGGTGATGCAGGCCCATGGCCATCAGGAAGGTGGCGGACACCGTAAGCGTCACCACGAACTCCGCGGCATTGACGGTGCCGATGGTGGTGCGGGCCTGGCCGCCACGCGCCAGCAGCGTCGAGGTGGCGACCGGTCCCCAGCCACCGCCCCCGGTAGCGTCCAGGAAGCCGGCGACCGCACCGAGCAGCGGCACGCGCTTGATGTCGCCCTTGGGCATCAGGCGTCCTGCCGCCCGCAACAGAATGATGACGGCCAGCGCCAGCAGGTACAGATAAATCAATGGCCGGATGACGTCTCCGGGCAGCTGCGTGAGGCCGTATGCGCCCACCGCTCCGCCAATGGCGCCAGGCAGGGCAAGGCGCAGGAACAGCCTGCGGTCCACATTGCCGGCCACCAGGTGGGACACCCCCGAAGCGCCGGTGGTGAAGACTTCGGCGGTATGTACGCTGGCGCTTACGTGGGCTGGCGGAATGCCCATGCTGAGCATCACCGAAGACGAGACCAGCCCAAAGGCCATGCCAAGGGCGCCATCGACCAGCTGCGCGCCCAGGCCGATGAGGATGAACCACCAGAATTCATTGCTCAGTTCCATGCGCGAAGCCTAGCGGAAGCCGATGTGGGGGAACTGCGATGGCCCGCGCGGGGCCGTGTGCCGCTGGCGGGCGACCCGATGGGCCTGGGGCGCAGCAGGCACCCTGCCGCCTGCTGGCCAACAGGGTGCGTTTGCCGGCCAGCCGTGGCCGGCATCACCCGCCGGGCCGCTCAACGGGTCCCGTACAGCACCACGGTCTTGCCGCGGGCGTGCAGCACGCCATCGAGCTGCAGCTTCTTCAGCACGCGGCCGGCCATTTCCCGGGAGCAGCCCACCAGCCGTGCCAGTTCCTGGCGCGATACACGCAGCTGGCTGCCTTGCGGATGGGACATCGCCTCGGGTTCCTCGGCCAGGTCGTGCAGCGTGCGCACGATGCGGTCGGTGACGTCCAGGAAGGCCAGTCGGCTGGCTTTCCTGCTGGTATCCAGCAGGCGCTTGGAGATCTGCTGGCCCAACGCGTAGAGCAGCCGGGGGGCGTCGTTGGACAGCGGCCCCAGGAACAGCTGGTGCAGCCGCTCATAGCTGATCTCGGCCAGTTCGCAGGTGCTGCGGGTGCGCAGGATGACCTCGCGGCGGTCTGACTCCACGAACAGGCCCATTTCGCCGACGAACTCGCCCGTGCCGAAGTAACCGAGGACCAGTTCGCGCTCCTCGTCCTCCTCGGCGATGATGGAAACTGAGCCGCTTATCACATAATAAAGGGTGCCGGCAGGGTCGCCGGGACGGAACACATCGGTTCGGGCAGGGTAACGACGCCGGTGGCTGTGGGCCAGGAAGCGGTCGATGGTAGCAATGTCCAAAGCCAACGGACTGGTAGCAAGGCGCACGGTTGACACGATGGTGGCGCTCCCTCTGCGCATGAACGGATTCACGGGGTGTGGGCGCAGCTTAGCGGAGCGCAAATGTTAAGAGCAAACACCGTGCCAGATCCGGCAACGTGTTCACATTACCCCTTGGGGCTGGTTTGCCTCATAATTGTTCCTTTCCCCTCTCCTACAGGATCGACCGCCGTGGTCAAGCCGTTGCCTCGCCTGAGGTTGCAAGGTTTCAACAACCTCACCAAGGCGCTGAGCTTCAACATCTATGACGTCTGTTACGCCCGCACCGAAGAGGAGCGCCAGCGTTACATTGAATACATCGATGAAGAGTACAACGCCGACAGGCTGACTCAGATTCTCACGGACGTGGCCGAGATCATCGGCGCGAACATCCTCAACGTCGCGCGCCAGGATTACGATCCGCAGGGTGCCTCGGTGACGATCCTGATCTCCGAAGAGCCGGTGATCGACAAGAAGCAGGCCGGCAAGGAGCTGATTTCCGACGCCGTGGTCGCGCACATGGACAAGTCGCACATCACCGTGCACACCTATCCGGAAACGCACCCGCAGGAAGGCATCGCCACCTTCCGCGCCGACATCGACGTGGCTACCTGTGGCGTCATCTCGCCGCTGAAGGCGCTGAACTACCTGATCGAGAGTCTGGAATCGGACATCGTGATCATGGATTACCGCGTGCGTGGTTTCACCCGCGACGTGAAGGGCAAGAAGCACTTCATCGATCACAAGATCAATTCGATCCAGAACTTCCTGGCCAAGAACATCAAGTCGCGTTACGAGATGTTCGACGTCAATGTCTACCAGGAAAACATCTTCCACACGAAGATGCATCTGAAGGACTTCGACCTGGACCAGTACCTGTTCGAAGAGAAGGCCAAGAACCTGTCCTTCAAGGAGCGCATGAAGATCGAAGCGCTGCTGCGCCGCGAGATCGAAGAGCTGTTCCACGGACGCAACCTGTCCGAATGACATCGGCGCGGTAATACCGGCGCGGCGCCCTCGGGCGCTGCCCGCCATGCGTGCGGCGTACCGCACGGGACATGGCGGAAGCGGGTAGTGCACGGTAGTCGAGCGACCCACGGCCCGGTGTGCAGACACCGGGCCGTTCTGTTTTCCGGATACATTGAGGACATCACATGCCCTGGATCTACCTGCTGCTGGCAGGCCTGTTCGAGATCGGTTTCGCCGTCGGGATGAAGTATTCCGACGGCTTCAGCAAGCCGTTGCCCACCGTGGCGACCGCCATCGCGGCGTTGATCAGCCTGTACCTGATGAGCCAGGCGATGAAGGCCATTCCGGTCGGTACCACCTATGCGATCTGGACCGGCATCGGAGCGGTGGGGGTGACGGTGCTCGGGATCGTGCTGTTCAACGACAGTGCATCGCCGGCACGGCTGGGTTGCGTAGCGTTGATTGTTGCGGGCGTGATCGGTCTGAAGCTGGTGTCGCCGAACTGAGGCGGCCCGACCAATGGTCGGGCCCCACCGCGCATCGGCCGGTAGTCCCCACCGCATCGGCCGGTAGTCCCCACCGCATCGGCCGGTCGTCCGCACCTGTGCTGCGCAGGTGCTTGCGATGCCTCTGGTGGGCACCCACCGTTGGTGGGTGCTGCCCTTTGGATATGCTGCGCTTCAGATGCGGTAGGCGATGGTCTTCATCACCTTCGAAGCCAGCGCCATCACGCCGGGAACCGGGAACGGCAACTGTCGGGCGCCCGCCTGCTCGGCATGCGCGGCGTGGCGCGCCTCGTCCGCCTTCATCACCCGGATCACTTTGCGGCTGCGCAGATCGCCCGGTGGCAGCGTTTCCAGGTGTTCATCCAGATGGGCTTCCACCTGGCGTTCGGTTTCCACCACGAAACCCAGGTTCCAGCCGTCGCCGCGCAGCCCGGCGAGGGTGCCGATGGCATAGCTGCCGGCATACCAGAGCGGATTGAACAGGCTGGCGCGGCTGTCCAGTTCGGATAGCCGGGTCGCGCACCACGCCAGGTGGTCGGTTTCTTCCTGTGCGGCCTCCAGCAGATGCGCACGGGTCGCAGGATCCCGTGCCACCGCCGCCTGGCCGAAATACAGTCCCTGCGCGCATACCTCGCCGACATGGTTGATACGCATCAGCCCGGCGGCGTGGCGACGCTCGTCCGCGGCCATGCCCGGCTCGGCCGCAGCGGCGGCAGGGTAGGGGCGCGACGCCGGCGGGTTGCCGAACACGGTGTCCAGCGCACGCTGCGCCTCGGTCAGCAGGTGGTCCAGTGGCGCGGTCTGGCGGAGCGTGGTCATGGCGGATCGGGGCGTCGGGGGAGCCTGATTCTCGCTGCCCGTGCCGCTTCTGCCAACCCGGAGTGTCGGCCACGCTTGCGCCGCGGCGGAAATAGGGCTAGAATCCCGCCTCTTGCGTTTCACCTTCACAACGCGTGGCAGAGTTCCGGCCGTCCATCGCCGCAATGAGCCCGACCTACATAGAGTTCTTCATGAGCACTTTCACCGCCAAGAACGAGACCGTCCAGCGCGACTGGTACCTCGTCGACGCCGAGGGCAAGACCCTGGGCCGTCTCGCCACCGAGCTGGCCCGCCGTCTGCGTGGCAAGCACAAGCCGGTCTACACCCCGCACGTCGATACCGGCGACTACCTGGTTGTCATCAACGCAGAAAAGATTGCCGTCACCGGCAAGAAGCTGCAGGACAAGATGTACCACCGTTTCACCGGTTACATCGGCAACCTGAAGACCGAATCCCTGGCCCAGGCGCTTGAGCGCCACCCGGAGCGCGTGATCGAGATCGCCGTGAAGGGCATGCTGCCGAAGGGACCGCTGGGTCGCCAGATGTACCGCAAGCTCAAGGTCTACGCCGGCACTGAGCATCCGCACGCCGCACAGCAGCCGCAGGTTCTGGATATCTAATCATGGCTATCACTCAAAACTACGGCACTGGCCG
>JAFAFF010000330.1 GCA_023423605.1 Pseudomonadota bacterium | reverse complement strand
CCGGCGCGGAAACCCAGTCGTGATCGGAGAACTGGCGGGCCACTTCCTCGTCGCTCTCGCCGACATCGATGGCGGGTTGCTCGTCGTCGATGAGGCGGTTGATGGGCGTGGTGTCCTCGTGGGTGACCAGCGAGGCCAGCGAGACGCGGCCGAGATACTGATGGCGACGACTGACCACGAACAGATGGTCGGTGTGGTCCGGCAGCTCGCCGCGCAGGCGCAGGTAGCGCAGCACGACATCGACGTTGACGTCGGCGCGCACGGTCACCACGTCGGGGTTCATCAGGCGGCCGGCGGTATCTTCCGGATACGACAGCACCTGTTCGAGGCGCTCGCGGTTTTCGCGGTCCATCGACTTGAGCACTTCATCGATGACCGTGTCCGGCAGGTCCTCCACCAGGTCCGCCAGATCGTCGATGTCCAGGTCTTCGACCGCCGCGATGATCTCGTCCGGATCCATGTCGGCGAGCAGGCTTTCGCGCACCTCGTCGCCGACGTGGACCAGCACCTCGCCATCGTCTTCCGGATCGACCAGGCCCCAGACGACCTCGCGTTTTCCGGGCGGAAGGGACTCCAGAAGGTTGCCGATCTCCGCAGGTGCCAGGGTGTTGACCAGGCGGCGCACCGGTCCGAGGCGTCCACTGTCCAGGGCATCGGAAAGCAGGCGCAGCTGGCGCGCGGTCTTGTCGTGGCGTACGGCTTCGGCCATGGGTACTCCCGCGGGAAAGGAAAGGCCGCGATCCTGTGCAGGATGCCGCACGAGGGGTCGTCAACGCGTCATTATCGCGCGCGGATGTGACCACGGGTAGAGTCCTGAGCAGTGATCAGGGGCATGAGGAGTGACGACCAACGGTCGTCACCCACCGAATGTCGTCACCCACCGGATACCGTCACCCACCAAATGTCGCCACCACGTAGGACCGGGATCAGCGCTCGGCCAGCCAGCGTTCAATGCCGCGGCGGTCGCGCGCGGCCAGCAGCTTCGGTGCGTGCGCGCGCAGCCTGCCCAGGTCGCTTTCGCGTATCGCGCGACGTACTTCCAGCAAGGTACCGGGATGCAGGCTGAACTCTGTGAGGCCCAGTGCCAGCAGCATCGGCGTCAGCCGTGCATCACCGGCGATTTCGCCACACACGGCCACGGGAACCCGATACCGCACGCCGGTCTCGATGACCAGCGCCAGCAACCGCAGCACCGCCGGATGCAGTGGCGAATACAGTTCGCCCAGCGCTTCATTGTTGCGGTCCGCAGCCAGCAGGTACTGCACCAGGTCGTTGGTGCCGATGGAAAGGAAGTCCACCAGATCGATGAAACTTTCCAGCGCGAATGCGGCAGCGGGCACTTCGATCATCGCGCCCAGCGGCACGTGGGCGGCCACTTCATGGCCCTCGGCCAACAGTTGTTCGGAAAGCCGGGCCATGCGCCGACGAACCGCCAGCAGCTCTTCGCGGGTGCTGACCATCGGCACCAGTACGCGCAGCTTGCCGTAGGCACTGGCACGCAGGATCGCGCGCAGCTGGGTATCGGCGACCTTCGGGCGCGCCAGTGAAAGCCGGACGCCGCGCAGGCCAAGCGCGGGATTGTCTTCGTTGCTCAGGGTCAGGCCGGTGCGATCAGCCTTGTCGGCGCCAAGGTCCAGCGTGCGGATGGTCACCGGCCGGCCGGCCATGCCGAGCGCAGCGTCGCGGTAGGCCCGGAACTGTTCCTCTTCGTCCGGCAGTTCATTGCGCTGCAGGAACAGGAATTCGGTGCGGTACAGCCCCAGTCCCTGCGCACCGAAGGCATGTGCTTCGGTGACATCGTCCAGCGATTCGGCGTTGGCCAACAGGGCGATGTCGACCTGGTCCAGGGTGCGGGTGGGCTTGGTGCGCAGGCGGCCCAGCTCGCGCTGTTCGCGCGCGTGCTCCTTCAGCCTTGCGCGGTAATCGCGCAGGTTGTCAGCCTGCGGGTTGACGGTGATGCTGCCGTCGCTGGCATCCACGATGAGGACATCGCCGTCGCTGAGCTTGTGCAGCAGGTTGGGGACGTTGACGATCAGCGGCAGGTGCAGGCTGCGCGCGAGGATGGCGCTGTGCGACAGCGCGCTGCCGGCGGCGGTCACGATCGCCACCACGCCCTGCGCCTGCAGCTGCGCCATTTCCGACGGCGCAATGTTGTCGCAGACCAGGATTTCGCCGGCGAGCCCCTTCACCGCCGGCGGCAGTTCCGGCTGCAGGAAGGCGTGGATGCGGCCGATCACATGGTCCAGATCGTCCATGCGGCTTTTCAGGTAGGCATCGTCCATGCCGTCGAACACCTTGGCCAGACGATCGCGTTGCATGCGCAGGGCATAGCCGGCGCTGTACGGGCCGCTGCGGATCAGCTCGTCCAGCCCGTGCAGCAGCTCGGGGTCGTCCAGCAGCAAGGCGTGCAGGTCCAGGAATTCACCGACCTCTTGGTTCAACGCGCCCTTCAGCCGCTGGCGCAGCTCCTGCATTTCCGCACGGGCGGCGTCGATGGCACTGTGCAGGCGAAGGATTTCCTTCTCGACTTTCTGCGGGGCAACGCGCTGTTCGGCCACTTCCAGCGAATGCGGCAGGCGTACCCGGGCGCGGCCCAGGGCGGTGCCGCGCGAGGCGCCGTGGCCGGACAGCAGCAATACCGGCCGAGGGCCGGAGGCAGGCTGTCCCGCGCGGGCGCGTGGCACCTCAGCTGTCCTCGTCGAAGCGACGTTCGAACAGTGCGACCACGGCGTCCATCGCCGCCTGTTCGTCCTCGCCGCTGATGCGCACGGTGACCGGCGTACCTTGGCCGGCGGCCAGCAGCATCACGCCCATGATGCTCTTGGCGTTGATTTCCCGGCCCTTGGCGGCCATGGTCACGTTGCAGCGGAACGGGGCCAGCTCCTGCACCAGCTTCGCGGTAGCGCGAGCGTGCAGGCCCAGGCGATTTGTCACGGTGAGTTCTTGTTCAAGCATCGTCGATTATCGCTCCATTGCGCGCGCCCGCCGCCGCAGTGGCGGGCAGTTGATCCATTCCCTGTTCCGGATAATTCATCACCCGCAGCAGCATCGGCAGGCTCAGCGCCGCAACCCGCCGTGCCGGGGTACCCAACCGGGCCAGTGCAGCGGCAAGGTTGCTGGGGCTGGCGCCGTACAGGTCGGTCAGGATCAGCACGCCCTCGCCGCCGTCCACCCGGCGCATGGCGGCCGAGGCAAGCGGAAGCAGGGTGTCCAGGTCTGCGTCGAACGGTACTTCGAAAGCTTCAGTCTTCAGCGGCAACTGCCGCAGGAGCCGGGTCGCCACGGCAAGCAGGGCGGGCCCGACACCAGGATGCGTTACGAGGAGAATGCCACAGGTCATTACCGAACGTTAACAGGTCCGGATGAAAGCGCGATAGCAGGATCGCAGCGCCGCAGTGCTCCGTATTCAGGAGGGGACGGAGGGAGTTAATTTCAATTAACCACCTCCGTCCCCTTTTTTCAGTCGAGTTCGCGGTGATAGGTGGCGACGTCCTGCCAGCCTTGTTCGCGGGCGTGGCGCGCCATGCGTTCGGCCAGGTACACCGAACGGTGCTTGCCGCCGGTGCAGCCGAAGGCGACGGTCACGTAGCTGCGCGTGTCGTTGCCCAGTTTTGGCAGCCAGGTGTCCAGGAAATCCATCAGCTGTGCCAGGTAGCGCTGCACGTCCGGCTGCGCTTCCAGATAGTCGCGCACGCCGCCTTCGCGGCCGCTGAGCGGGCGCAGTTTGGGGTCCCAGTGCGGGTTCGGCAGCACCCGGGCATCGAACACGAAATCGGCTTCGGCCGGCACGCCGCGCTTGTAGGCGAACGATTCGAACAGCAGTGACAGCCGCGTGGCGTGGTCCAGCGCGTAACCGGTGACGATCTGCCGCCGCAACTGGTGCACGTTGAGGGTGGTGGTATCGATGACGGCATCGGCCGCTTCGCGCAGCGGCGCGGTAAGTTCGCGTTCTCGCTCGATCGCCTCCGGCAGCGACAGGCCGAGCTGGCTCAATGGATGGCGGCGGCGGGTATCGGCGTATCGCTTGAGCAGCGTTTCGTCGCTGGCCTCGAAGAACAGCAGCTGCGCGCGCACGCCCGCTTCTTCGGCCTGCTGGCGCCATTGCGCGAGCTGGCTGAGGTCGCTCTGCCCGCGCACGTCGATGCCGACCGCCAGCCGGCGCGGCGGTGTGCCCGGTGCGCCCAGCACGCTGCGCACGAAATCCGGCAGCAGGTCGATGGGGAGGTTGTCCGAACAGTAGTAATCCTGGTCTTCGAACGTTTTCAGGGCGACGGACTTGCCCGAACCGGACAGGCCGCTGACGATGATCAGGGTCGGGGCGGAGGGGGCGGGAGTGTTCATGGCGGGTGCGGTTCTCGGGTGGCTCGGGAAGCGGGGGGGCAGGTCAGGGGGCGGAGGTGGGCAAGAGAAGTGACGACCAACGGTCGTCACCCACCAGCAGGGGGCCACCCGGGATGTGATCCATCAGCAGGGGGCCAGCCGGGATGTGATCCACCAACAGGGGACCCACAGGCATGTGATCCATCAGCAGGGGGCCACCAAGCATGGAACCCACAGGCAGGGAACCCGCCAGCAGGGGACCCGCCACGCGTGTCATGGCGTTCGACGTTCCAGCAGGTTGCTGTGGCGGGCGATGAACATCGCCGCCGGATCGATGCCCTTGGTGCGCAGTATGTGCAGGCGCGTGGCCGCTTCGGTCAGCACCGACAGGTTGCGTCCGGGCATCACCGGCAGGGTGATCAGCGGCACATCCAGGTCCAGCACGTGGCGGGTGCCGGAATCGCCGGTCAGGCGTTCGTAGCCATACGCGCTCGGCTCGGTCATCGGCTTGGTCAGGTGGACGATCAGGCGAAGGTACTTGTTCTTCTTTACAGCCGTGTCACCGAACATCTCGCGTATGTTCAGCACGCCCAGGCCGCGTACTTCCAGCAGGTCCTGCAGCAGCTCCGGGCAGGTGCCATCCAGCACGTCCGGGGCGATCTGGGTGAATTCCGGCGCGTCGTCGGCCACCAGCCGATGGCCACGGCTGAGCAGTTCCAGCGCCAGTTCGCTCTTGCCCGATCCCGCTTCGCCGGTGATCAGCACGCCGATGGAATAGATCTCCATGAACACGCCATGCAGGATCACCCGCGGTGCCAGCGTTCGCGCCAGGTGGTAGGACAGGTGGTTGAGCAGTTCATGGCCGCGCTTGGGCGAAAGCCACAGTGGTGTCTGCGATTCGTCCGCGGCCGCGCGCAGGTCTTCCGGGCAGGGCTGGTTGCGGGTGATCACCAGCGCCAGCGGGTGCGACTGCATGATCCGCTCGATGGTTTCCCAGCGTTGGCGGGAATCCAGCGAGTCCAGCCAGGTCAGTTCTTCGGTGCCGAGAATCTGCACCTTGTTCGGATAGATGGCGTTGAGATACCCGGCCAGCGACGGGCGGCGCGACATGGTGTTGCCGGCCTCCAACTCGCGTCTTTCGCCCTTCTGCCCGGCCACCCAGCGCAGGGCCAGCCGGTCGCGCTGCTGGTCGAACAGTTCGCGGGCGGTGATGCTGGTATTCATGCGGCGCTCGCCGGTGGCGGGAAATCGATGATGGTGCGCAGGGCCTGGGCATCCGGCGCATCGCGCAGCGCCTGGCGGATGGCCGGTTCGGAAAACAGTTCGGCCAGTTCGGACAGCAGCATCAGGTGCTGGTGGGTGTAATGGGCGGGAACGGCGATGGCGAACACCAGGTCGACCGGTTCATCACCACCGAAATCAACCGGTGCCTGCAGTTTCAGCAGCGCACCGCGGGGGCGTTCCAGCGCGGGGGCGCGGCCGTGCGGGATGGCCACGCCGTGGCCGATCGCGGTGCTGCCCAGCGCCTCGCGTTCGCACAGGTTGTGATGGATTTCGGCCGCGTTGGCCTGGCGGCAGGCCAGCAGCTGGGCGGCGGTCAGCAGCACGCTGTCGCGGTCGTCAGCCGTGCAGACCTGGGTCTGCACGGCCGCCATCAGGTCGGTCAGGGGCATGTCAGGAAAGGAACGAAGGCATCAGCCCGCATTGTCGCCCACCGGGAGCTGTCCGTGGGCCTGTTGCTTCTGCGTCTTCTTTTCCTTTTCTGCCGTCAGCAGCCGGTCCAGCTTGTCGGCCAGGATGTCGATGGCCGCGTACATGGTCTGGCCGGTGGCCTCCGCATGCAGGGTGTGCCCGGGAATGTTTGCGGTGGCGTCGACGTGGTGTTCGTTCTTGTTCTGCAGCTTCAGCGTGACCCGAGTTTCGCAATGTTCCCCGAAGTGCTTGCCGGCGCGTGAAAGCTTCGTTTCCACGTAGTCCTGCAGGGCAGGGGTGACTTCGACATCTTTGCCAAACGTTTCAATGCGCATCGGGTTTCTCCTTTATTCGGATTTGCCAATGAACCTCTCCGCCGGCGCGGTACGCGTCAAGCGATCCTGACTCTCTCGTGGGAGGCGGAAATGTTCATGGCTTCACGATACTTCGCTACGGTCCGCCGCGCCACCGGGATACCTGCGCTCTTCAGCAGGTCAGCAAGCTTGGCGTCAGAAAGCGGCTTGCGCGGGTTCTCGTCGTCGATGAGCCGGCGGATCATGGCCTGGATGGCGGTGCTGGAGGCTTCGCCGCCGCTTTCGGTATCAATGCCCGAGGCGAAGAACGCGCGCAGGGGCAGGGTGCCGCGTGGCGTGCGCACATGCTTGCGGGCGATGGCCCGCGACACGGTGGATTCGTGCAGGCCCAGCTCGCCGGCGATACCGCGCAGGGTGAGCGGGCGCAGGGCCTGGGCGCCGAATTCCAGGAACCCGGCCTGGTGCTGGAGCAGGCTGCCGACCACCCGCAGCAGAGTTTCGCCGCGGGCTTCCAGCCCCTTCAGCAGCCAGCGGGCCTCCTGCAGGTGGGTTCTGAGATACCCGGCGTCGGCCGCGCCGCAGCGGCGGATCATCTGCTCGTAGCCGCGGTGGATGACCACCTTCGGCCCCGCATGGCCGGCAAGCGCGGCCCGCCAGACGCCGTTCTGGCGCCAGACCACCACATCCGGCACCACGTAGGTGTCCTGGGAAAAGGGCGCTATCTGGCTGCCGGGGCGCGGGTCCAGCGAACGCAGCAGTGCCACCGCGGTTTCCACGTCCTGCAGCGGCTGCCTGAGTTCCTGGGCCACACCGCTCACGCCGCTGCGTGGCAGTTTCTCCAGCGGACCGGCGGCGATCTGCCGCGCCAGCGCCAGGCCGGCAGTATCCGCTGGCAGGATGTCCAGTTGCAGCAGCAGGCATTCGCCGAGATCGCGTGCACCGACGCCCACGGGATCGAACCGCTGGATCTGGTGCAGCACGGTGAGAATCTCGTCTTCCCCTGCGTGCACATCCGGCAGCAGTGTCGCGGCGATGTCCGCCAGCGTTTCGCGCAGGTAGCCGTTGTCGTCCAGGGCATCGATCAGGGCAGCGCCGATGCTGCGGTCGCGCGCTGGAAGCGGCGACAGGTGCAGCTGCCACAGCAGGTGATCGGCCAGGGTTTCGGTTTCGGCCACGCGTTCGGCCGCGCTGCCGGCATCGTCATCGTCGAACGAACCGCCGTTGCCGGGAGTACGCCAGTCCACTTCCGAGGGCGCCCAGTCGTCGCCGGGCGATCCGGAATCCTCCTGCAACCCACCGTCATCGTTGCCTTCGGCGGTGCTGCCGTCAGCGCTGGAAGGCGGGCTGTCCGCGCCCGGCAGCGGTGAAGCCTGCGCTTCGTCGGCCCAGTCCAGCAGGGGGTTGCTTTCCACCGCCTCGGCGATTTCCGCATCCAGCTCGGTGGTGGACATCTGCAGGAGCCGGATGGCCTGCCGCAGCTGCGGCGTCATCACCAGGTGTTGCCCCATCGATGTCTGCAACCGCGTTTTCATGCCACCGCCGAACTGGGAAAGAAGGGTTCGGCGGCCCTCCCTTACAGCTTGAAGGAATCTCCCAGATAGACGCGGCGGACATCTGCGTTTTCCAGCAGATCCGCAGGCGCGCCCTGGGCGAGCACCGTACCCTCGGCGAGGATATACGCACGGTCGCAGATTCCCAAGGTCTCGCGGACATTGTGGTCGGTGATCAGCACGCCGATGCCACGCTGTTTCAGATGGGTCACGATGCGCTGGATCTCACCCACGGAAATGGGATCGACGCCGGCGAACGGCTCATCCAGCAGGATCAGCCGTGGCTGCGCGGCCAGCGCGCGGGCGATCTCGCAGCGCCGGCGTTCGCCACCGGACAGGCTGGCGCCGAGCTGTTCGGCAACGTGCCCCAGCTGCAGTTCGTCGAGCAGGCTGGCCAGTTCGCGCTCGCGTCCGGCGCGGTCCAGGTCTTCGCGCAGTTCCAGCACCAGGCGGATGTTGTCGGCCACGGTGAGCTTGCGGAACACCGAGGGCTCCTGTGGCAGGTAGCCCACGCCCTGCTTGGCGCGGGTATACATCGGGTCGCTGGTGATGTCCTTGCCATCCAGCACGATGCTGCCGGCATCGGCGGCCACCAGGCCGACGATCATGTAGAAGCAGGTGGTCTTGCCGGCGCCGTTGGGTCCCAGCAGGCCGACCACTTCACCGGCGTCCAGGGTCAGGCCGAAATCCTTGACCACTTCGCGCTGCTTGTAGCTCTTGCGCAGGCCCTTGGCGACGAGCATTACTTGCCGCTCCCCTGGTTCGCCGGACGCGCAGCGGGCTGGGTGGCCGGCTGGGTGGTGGCCGGCGCCTTGTTCTTCGGCTGGATGACGGTGCGCACGCGGCTGCCATCGCCACCGCTGTTCATTTCGCCGCTGCGGGTGTTGTAGACCATGCGCTGGCCGGCGTTGGTGCCGCGCGCGCTGGTGACCTTGTAATTGCCGGTCAGGGTGATGATTTCACCGGTGATGTCATAGTCGATGCGGTCGGCCGTGGCATCCATCCAGGTGCCGTCGTCCATCTGCTGTTTCATCTTCGCCTGTTTGCCGGTGAAGATGGCGCGGACCGCTTCGCCGTCCTTGATGTGGATCTCGGCATCGTTGGCGCGCAGGTCCAGGCTGCCCTGGGTGATCACCACGCCCTGCGACAGCACGGTCTTGCCGTCGCCGGCCAGGGTGCCGGACTGCGAGCCGGCGTCGATGGTCATCGGCTGGTTGCGGTCGGAAGACTTCGCACTGGCGGCGAAGGCGGGGACCAGCAGGCTGAGCGCGAAAAGGGCTGCAAAGGGAGTCTTCATCTTGTCCGTTCTGCCGGAGTGGGGCGCCTGGACAGGCCAGGCGGAAAGGGGCGGCACGCGATGCAGGTGCCGGTGGTTGCCGGTCCTTCCCGCGCCAACGCCCAGGGGCGCGTCGACAGGCCGGACCGCGATCGGGTCAGCGCCGGGGCGTGTAACGGCCCTTGGACTGGCTCAGGAAATGATACGTGTTGTTCCTGGAATCCACCTCGAACCCCACCCCGCTCTGTTCCATGCCCGGGCGGGTCATGGTCACCAGAGCATCGGTGCGGGCCTTGTCTTCCTTTGGAAAAACATCCAGATGGGTAGTGCGGAAGGTGGTCGGCGGCGTGCTGCCCACGGTCGGGCTGTCGCCGTTGACGTTGCCGCGCAGCTTCAGTTCATCGCCCTTGGCGCTGACCCAGCCGGTGTCGCTGCGCAGCGTCCAGTGGTTGCCATCCTTGTCGGGCATTTCGAATACCGGGGTGGCGATGTTGAGCGTCTGGTCGGCACGGGTGCGTTCCAGCCGCGGCGCGCGCAGGGTGGTGGATTCGCGGCCCTGATCGTCCAGCGCGACGATCTGGAAATCGTGCAGCACGTAGTCCACGCTGCCGTCGTCGACGATGGCCTGCGGTCCCTTGTCGCGGTTGCGCAGCAGCGACCAGCCGCTGAGCACGGCCACCACCAGCAGCACGGCACCGATGATCGTCCGCCAGTTCATGCGCCGAACTCCGCCAGCACGGCATCGACGCGCCCCTGCGCGGCCAGCAGCACATCGCACAGTTCGCGCGCCGCGCCACGGCCACCTTCGGCAGCGGTCCGCCAGTGCACGCGCTCGGCCACCCACGGATGCGCGTTGGCCGGAGCCACCGCCAGGCCGACCCGGCACAGCGGCGCCAGGTCGGGCAGGTCATCGCCCATGAAGGCCACCTGCTCCAGGCCGATGCCATGTTCGGCGCACAGTGCCTGCACGCTGGCCAGTTTGTCGCCCACCGCGATCTGCGTGTCGATGCCGAGATCGGCTCCACGCTTCAGCGCGGACTGGCTGTTGCGCGCGGTGATCAGCACCGGATGGATCCCGTGCCGCTGCAGCAGTTTCAGTCCCAGGCCATCCTGCACGAAATACGCCTTGCTCTCGTTGCCGTCCCGATCGTAGTAAAGCCGACCATCGGTGAGCGTGCCGTCCACGTCGAAACAGGCCATGCGGATGCGCGCCGCAACGGCATGCAGGTGGGCAGGGAAGGCGGGCAGGGGCGACCAGGGCATCAGGATGTCGATTCTCGGCTGTCAGGGATGAATGGGGACGGACAGTGTTCGGTTAAACCACCCGCGCCCGCAACAGGTCATGAATGTTCAGCGCACCGACGGCCCGTCCGGCGTCATCCACCACGATCAGGCCGTTGATCTGCTGGGTCTCCATCAGCCGGGCGGCTTCCACGGCCAGCTGGTCGGCCCCGATGGTGCGCGGGTTGCGGGTCATCACATCGGCGATCTTCGCGCTGCGCACGTCCAGGTCGCTGTCCAGCGCACGACGCAGGTCGCCATCGGTGAACAGGCCGATCAGCACGCCGCTGGCATCCACCACGGCGGTCATGCCCAGCCGTTTGCGGCTCATTTCCACCAGTGCCTGGCTGAGGCTGGCGTCGGCATCCACCTGCGGCAGTTCCTGGCCGCTGTGCATGACATCGGTGATGTGCAGCAGCAGGCGGCGGCCAAGGCTGCCGGCCGGGTGCGAACGGGCGAAATCGTCAGCGGTGAAGCCACGTGCGTCCAGCAGCGCGACGGCCAGCGCATCGCCCATCGCCAGCGACGCAGTGGTGCTGGAGGTCGGCGCCAGCGCCAGCGGGCACGCTTCGGCCGGCACGCTGACGTCCAGGTGCACGTCGGCAGC